>JAPPDO010000286.1 GCA_028821635.1 Ekhidna sp. | reverse complement strand
CTTTAAACCTGTATTCTTTTATGTAATTTCTATCAATTTCACCTAAATTATATTGGTGCCAAAATCGGTCGTTGATCTCATAAAAGGCATTTAAAAATCTCTTTTTTGAAACAGAATAATTAGTGATTAGAAAACGCTGATAAATTTCCAAAAGTGTTTCCTTAGAGTTCCGCTGGTAATCCCATAGTGTATGATCCAAGTCGAAGAAGATATGCTCAATTCCCTTCAATTTTTGTGTTTTCTACTAACACAATATTAGCCTCTTTAAACATTAAAAGAGATCGTATGATCAACGCTGAAGAATGATGCCTCTACATAGACAGTCTAATTTTCTTGCCTTCCGATGTTTTGATTACCTTAATAAATAACAGAAGTCTCCGACAGGCTGGCTACCCTTTTTTGGACTTACCCCCTACGGTAGACTTTATTAATGTCATTTGATAGCAAGTTCCAGTCTGTGAGGGTGCTGATCGTTTTAAAGAAGACGTTTAATCAGTTCATCTTCAGTAAGACCCTCTGCCTCAGCTTTGAAGTTTCTGACTATTCTATGCCTTAGCACAGGTAGTGCTACTGAGCGCACATCTTCAATATCCGGTGAATACTTTCCACTGATCAGGGAATTGCACTTTGCGCCTAATATTAAAAATTGACTTGCCCTTGGCCCTGCACCCCACTCCAGATAATCTGTTGCCAACTGACTTGACTTTTCCGCTCCCGGACGGGTTTTGGCAACCAAATGAACTGCGTATTTAAAAACATTATTGGCGACCGGTACTTTCTTTATTAATTGTTGGTAGCTGAGAATCTTTTCCTTTGAAAGTATCTCATTTACTTCATTTGATACATCTGAAGTTGTTAGCTTCACTACCTCCAGCTCATCTTCAAATGAAGGATAATCCAACCTGATCATGAACATAAACCTGTCTAACTGCGCTTCAGGCAGCGGGTAAGTTCCTTCCTGTTCAATTGGATTTTGCGTGGCAAGGACGAAGAACGGTTTATCTAATTCGTAATTATGCCCCGATACGGTGACTTTCCCCTCCTGCATGGATTCAAGCAAGGCAGATTGGGTTTTAGGAGGGGTGCGATTAATTTCATCTGCTAAAATGACGTTGGAAAAGACGGGACCCTTAATAAATCTTAAGTTCCTTTCTTTATCAAGCGTTTCAGCTCCCACAATATCCGACGGCATCAGATCTGGCGTAAATTGGATACGATTGAAATTTAATGAAAGACACCTCGAGACAGTCTGAACCAGTAGTGTCTTGGCCAAGCCCGGCACCCCAACCAGTAGTGAATGACCGTTGCAAAACAATGAGGTAATTAATAGGCGCACTACATCTGACTGACCTATTACTTTACTGGAGATTTCACTTTCAAGTTTCTTAAAGTCGCCAGTTAATTCATCTGCTAGTTTTACGCTGTCCTTCTTTTCCATGTTAATTGATCTTTTACGGGTTGGTGAGTTTACAATAGTCATATTCGGAGTCTATGTCTATGAATACATTATTTCTTGCCTTCTCAAACCACTCCGAGATTTTAAGGTTTTGTTTTCTTGAAAGTGCCGCAGTTGCTATTTTCTGGTAGTCGTCATCAATATTAGCTTGGTGAGGTTTTATTTTATCTTTATAGTAAATAATACGAAAGGCGTAAGTCCCGTCAGCCTGTTGAAACCTAAGAGGATTTGTTATACTGCCGATCCTCATGGTATCTATGGTAAAAAAGATATTCGGGTCTAGTTGCTCCGCAGAAACCCTTAATGCACCTGCCTCATCGTGAAAAAAACCACCTGCGGAGGCAGTTTCCTGGTCATCTGAGTTCTCTTTCGCTGCTGCCTGAAATGTGATACTGTCATTAACTATTTTAGTCCTGAGGCGATGCAGATAATCCTTCGCCTTGTCATAGTCTGCCTGGCTGGGTTTTGGTATGATCAATATGTGACGTGTCCTGTATGTATTGCCTCGTTTTTCTTCCAGCTCAATGATATGAAATCCAAATTGCGTTTCCACAGGCATTGATATTTCTCCAGGAGATAAAGAAAGCGCAGCGGCTTCATATTCGGGAGCCAGTTCCCCCCGACCATAAAAACCGAGTTCTCCACCTCTGCTAGCCGATCCCGGATCTTGAGAATACTGCTTCGCTAACGTTGCAAAAGATTCTCCTCTTTCAATTCTTGATTTAATATCTAATAAGAGATTTCTTACTTTTTCCTTTTGTGAGGGTCCGGGTTCTGCCTGCTTGACTATCTGAGCGATTGAAACCTCTGTTGAAAAATAAGGCAGTGAATCTCGGGGAATTTCCTTAAAAAACTTCCGCACTTCGGCAGGGGTTACTTTCATGTCAGCCGTAAGCTCTGATTGCATTCTTTGGATCGTGAGTTGCTCTTTGATATTATCAAATATTTCAGACTTAATCTGCTCAATACTTTTGCCGTATGCTTTTTGAATTTCTGACTCACCTCCAAACTGCTGAATCATGACGGCCATTCTTCGGTCCAGATTGCTATTGACCTCTGCTTCTAAAACGATAATAGAGTCGATTTCAGCCTGAGCAACAAGCATCTTATTGACGACGAGTTGTTGAAGTATTTCGCACTTTGCGTTACTTACTCTTGCCTGTCCCCTTGCCAGAAAATCAAGATATGCACGTTCAAGTTCAGATTTTAAGATAATGTAATCATCGACCTTGGCTATGATTTTATCAATCACTATTCCCTGGCTTTCCTGAGCGTGTCCGGTTATCAGTAATGTTATGAATAAACTAATTATTAAATATTTCAAATGCTTCATTCTGTTCTGCCTCTTCATAAATTTTTTTTTCAAGTGCTCTTTTTAAAGCGATTTTTCGCTTATTAATGATTACATCAGCAACGCTCTCCCTAATAAACTCCAAAGGAGCAACTTCACCAATGAGTTTGTATTCAAGAATTTTAATAAAATAGATAAAGTCTTCGTCTGATACTTCAATGGAACTGTTTGTTCTGAGAAATCTTGTCTTATTCGCAATTTCTTTAAGTGGTGTCTCGAGAAGTACCTCGTCGAATTTCACCCATATAGAATCTTCCATAAAGGATTTTACTGCATTACGCTCGGCATATTCCCAAATTTGGGTGGTATTGGCAGGGTAATTTTTTAAACTTCTTCTTAACCTCCAAACTTGGGGAGTGCTTCGGGGAATTTTGATGTAAAGACACTTTACCAAACTTTGACGCAGGACAAAGTTTTCTGATTTCTCATCGTAATAGCTAATTATTTCTTCTTCCGAGACTTCTTCATCAAGGTTTGCTTCTACATACCGTTTTTCTAATTCATGAACCATTAGGGCATATTGATAATCCAAGACTTTATTTTGTATTTGGGCTTCATTAAAATTAATAGCTTCTTTTGCTTTTTTAACCATGAGTTGTTTTTTAACCCAATCATTCACGAATTTTTCGGCAAAAATGATACTGTCGGCCTTAGACAGACTCATGGGTGTCAGTTCCATGAGGTTAGCTTCAGTGAGAATGTTGTCCCCAACTCTGGCAATGGGCTTCTCCGGTTCCTCCTGCTTTGGTTGAAAGTATTGACAGCTAAGCACAAAAATTGAAATTAGGACAATTGATAAATTTCTCACAAAGGATACGTTTTGATCAATCTGCAAATATTATAGCTTTTTTCATTGTAAAATTCAATTTTATCCATAATTCTTTTTACCAGAATCAATCCCAACCCTCCCTGCCTTCTTGCCGATATCAAATCATCCATAGAAGGTGACTTGTACTCATTAATATCAAAACCGATGCCTTTATCCTTGAAAGTGAAAGCGATTTGGGTGGGCTTGAACTTAATATCAAATTCAATTTTATTGATCAATTCGCAATTGTTTGCGTGAATAATGAGGTTTGCGCAAACCTCATCCACCGCAAGTACAAGCTTATGTGTTTGTAAATCAGGTATATTTCTCTCATCAAGGGCATCAGCAGTAAATTGCCTAACCCTTATCAACTCGTCCTTGCTGCATCTTATGATCAATTTTTTAGTCATCAAATGCGTTCATTGCGTCTTTTTCTGTTTTGACGATGAGCAAGAGTTTTTCAAGACCCAAAATGTCAAAGACCTGCTTCACTGATTCTTTTATTCCAAATAAAACTAATTGTATGTTATTGGCAGAGAACTCCTCCAGATAAGAGATAAATACGCCCAGACCTGCCGAAGAGATATATTCCAGTTCTGACAGATCTGCTGCTATTTTCTTTTTATTGTTTTTAAGTGCTTCTCTAAAGGCATTGTCAAGAAGGATGCTGGAACCGGCATCTATCTCTCCTTTCACTGAAATAAGGTGAATGTCTTCTTTGTTTTCTTTGTTTATTTCAGTCATCAGTATTGTGTTTAAATCTTACGATTACGAGTGTGTAGTCATCATCTCTTTCTAATCTTCCAATGAATTCAGATAGGTCATCCTTTATCCCTTCTTTTATGAGTTTAGGGTTTTTATCACAGTGCTTCTCAAAAGAAACTTTTAGCCTTGCATCTCCAAATAGCTCTCCGTTTTCATTTTTCGCCTCGGTGATTCCGTCGGTATAGAGTAATATCGCATCACCATCTCCGTAGAGAATCTCAGTTTTATCAACGTATTTATCATACGATGAGTTTCTCAAAATGCCTAATCCCATTCCGTCAGATTTTAGGTAATTGACTTTATTATCTTTCGTGCAATGAATAAGTCCGGGGCAGTGACCAGCCCTTGAAAAGCTCAACTTGCTACGGGCTGCATCAATATTAAAATAGGTAGCCGTTATAAATGAGTTTTTATCAAGACATTTACTAAGTGCAAGATTTGCCTTCTTCATAAAAACGTCAGGCGAGACTCCTTCTCTTGCAAGAACGTGAAAAATACCCTTCATCTGAGCCATTTGGAATGCTGCACTGGTCCCTTTGCCTGACACATCTCCGATGATGAGTCCAAACTTATTCTTTTCATACTCAAGGATGTCATAATAATCACCTCCAACCTCATCAGCGGCTATGGAGAAGGCTTCCATTATCAAATGTTTGTTGTTGATCAATGAGGCCGGCAACAGGCTTTTTTGAACTGTTTTAGCAATTTTTAGCTCTTCTTTATAGTGTTCATTTTCCAGTGATTCTTTGATTAACGTAAGGTTTTCTAACGAAACGCTTGCCTGACTGACAAAAGTTGTTAAAATACTCACCATTTCCCGATTGAACGCCTCTGACATCTCATTTAAAAGTACAATATATCCAATTTGCTCGTCCTGAACCAAGATGGGCAAAGCCATTATTGACTTGAATTTGGGGTGCTTTATTGAATCCCTCAGCTTGTTTGTGGTGGCATCCCTCCGGAGTTTTAGATTCAGAATATCTTTAATAAACTTATTCTCAATTCTTGCCTTAATCAAGTCTACCTGCTCCTCAGACAGATTTCTGATTACTTGTCTTGTGCCGTCGTTATCATGAATTTCTAACCATGCTGCATTTGCAAATACAGCACTCATTGCGCTATCAATTAACGTCTCATATATTTGATCAGTTGTCTCTGCTCTGGGCACTGACTGGCTCAACCTCTGAAAATCTAATGCTTCTTTAAGTTTTTGCTCAAATACAGAAGAGGTAGGTAGGTTAAATAATATTACCAATATGGAGATGATGGCATAAGTAAATAAAAACCCAAATAATCCCCATATAAATACCCTGTCCAGCATGTCCATTACCAGCATGTCCGGATCTGAGAACCAAATGAGACTTCTCAGGAAATAATAAAGATATGCTCCTGAAAGCAAAATAAAAAGAATCCCCTTCCATTTTTGCCTAAAGTTGAGATAGGCAACCCATTTTAGGTTAAAAACCAATGATAATGAAAGAAGTGCCAGCACAAGAGTAGCTGCTATGAAATAATTGTCATTGGGTTGGTTTCCAAAGAAGTCAAAAGCGAGCGCAAAGCCGAATGCTATTTCAAACAATCGCCATAATCGAAGTAATGCTTTAGACTTTTGGTACAGAATTAATCTTTTCCATGCAACTAATGTTGATATCGTATAGATAATGACAAGAGCAACGAGAACATCATAGAAAAGATTAAAAGTAATGGGACTTTTTACGATATTACTATTGGCGAACAGCATAAAAAAGCCTTGTATTCCCAGTGATAACAGGGCCGTTACTAACCCGATAATAAAAACCTTCCAAAGCAGGTCAGTAAAATTCAACGAATCGGCTTTGGTGATTGCATATCGATAATAAATGAACGTAAAAAAGACAAAGAGGGAAAAGGCCAGTTGGGGAAAAAGGTCAGAAAAGTCTACCTTCATTTCATAGTTCTTCACGAACATTAAATAGATATTCGATCCGGCGAAAAGAATCCAGAGAAGCAAGGCAGCAAAAAAGCTGAGTCTTATTTTGAGTTTGTCAGACATCAGCCACAAAAGTAAAGGTCACCTGCTACTTACTTCTAAAAGGTTGAGTTTTGCGGGTTAATTAATATTAAAAGAGAATACTCAGTATTTGCTCCAGGTATTTCTGGTCAAGCTCATCAAAATCATTTAACCTGTCGCTATCAACATCCAAAACACCAATTACTCTCCCTTTCTTTTTGATTGGGACTACGATTTCAGACTTTGAAGCACCGGAGCAGGCAATATGCCCTTGGAATTCATCCACATTTGGAACAATGATGGTCTCCTCTTTCTGCCAGGCTGTGCCGCACACTCCTTTCCCCTTTTTTATTCTGGTGCAGGCAACGGGACCCTGAAATGGCGCAAGAATTAGCTCATCCTCAGAATCCACCAAATAGAAACCTACCCAGAAAAAACCCAACCCTTCTTTTAGAGCCGCAGCGATATTGGCTAAGTTGGCGATTAGATTCTCTTCTCCGGAGAGGAGTCCCCGAATCTGAGGAGTCAGTGATTTATACTTCTCCTCCTTAGTAGCACCGTCCAATATGGTTAAACCCTCGGCCATGAATATTTTTATATATAATTAATTGATCTTCTAGTATACTTTCCCTCGTAATCACTTCTCCATTGATTTCCGGACACTTAATCCCATTTTGAAAAGTTGCTTTTGAGGTAAAAACTCGTGCCTCATCCCAACAATTTTCCTGAATGAATGTGTTTAACACCTGATAGCCTCCTTCAACAATCACAGATTGAATATTTTTCTTGTAAAGCATTTTAAGAACTTCTTTTGGTGTCAATTCATCACATTTGATCCATTGGTTGGTTGGTTCTATTTTTTCTTCCATTAAATTAAAAATTAGCGTCTTTGCGCTGCTGTTGAGAATATTTTTATCTCCCTCTACCTGAAGATACCTATCAAAGAGTATACGGAGCGGGTTCTTGCCATCCCAATATCTGGAAGTCAGGGACGGGTTGTCATGAATGGCTGTGTTTTTCCCAACCAAAATAGCATCCGCCTCCGTTCGCCATTTATGCACAAGCTGCCTTGAGTACCGATTACTGATCCATTTGGAATGTCCACTTTCTCTGGCAATAAATCCGTCCTTCGTTTGGGCCCACTTCAAAATCAGATAGGGCCTTTTCTTTTGGTGGAAGGTAAAAAAGTGCTTGTTCAATTCAGCAGCTTCCTTTTCCATAAGTCCTGTTTCAACCTCAATACCTGCTTTTTTCAGTTTTTCGATTCCTTTTCCATCAACCTCATCGAAAGGATCCCTACAGGCAACCACTGCTTTTTTAATGCTCTTTTTGATAAGCAAGTCGGCACATGGTTGGGTTTTGCCATGATGAGCACAAGGCTCCAGTGTAACATAAACAGTGCTATCCGGCAAAAGAGATTGATCTTCCACATCATTTATTGCATTTAGTTCGGCATGAGCCTCTCCATATTTTTGATGGAATCCCTCTCCAATAATTTTACCTTCATGCGTGATAACACAGCCTACCATTGGATTGGGACTCACAGAACCCTGCCCCAGCCTAGCTAGATTCAGTGCTCTCTGCATAAATTGAATATCTGACATAAGGTAGCTTCGCCAAATAATATGGATGTTAAGCAAATCTGGGGGGAAACAGCTAAACAGCTTAAAAAAGTTTATTCATGGAGAGAGGCACAGAGTATATCTTACTTGTTGCTGGAGGATTTATTTGGTTTGAAAAAGGAGGATGTTATTGCTAACACACAGAAGAAGATTGATAAAGACAAACTTCGGGAAGCTACTGAGCGGCTGCTTCAAAATGAACCTCTTCAGTATGCGACCGGAATTGCTCACTTCTATGGAAGAAAGTTTAAAATAAAAAGAGAAACGCTCATACCTCGTCCTGAAACAGAGGAGTTAGTTCACCTGATTATCAAAGAAAATAATATTACTACACCTAAGATTTTGGACGTAGGAACAGGATCAGGCTGTATCGGAATTACCCTTGCATTGGAAACGAAAGGGGAAGTAATAGCAACAGACATCTCCGGAGATGCCTTGATCATAGCATCAGCTAATGCTTCTCGGTTGAAAGCTCTTATGGTTTTCAAAAAGCATGACATACTGCACGAAGAGTTAAGGGAAAGGCAATTGGACATTCTGGTCAGTAATCCTCCCTACCTACCGGAATCGGATAAACACAAAATGCACGCTAACGTATTAGATTATGAGCCGAAAGCAGCACTCTTTGTATCTGATGAAGACCCGTTGATGTTTTATAAAAAAATAGGAAAGGAGGGGAAAAGATGTTTGAAAACCGAAGGCAAACTCTATTTTGAAATACATGAACGCTATGGAAATGAGGTAAAAAATCTGCTTAAAAACCTAGATTACAGGCAAGTCAAAATCCACAAAGACATGCAGGAGAAGAACCGTATGGTGAGTGCAGTAAATTAAGTTTATATAGGTCATTTTGAGCGTTACTTACTTCGTCTCTTTTTATTCAGCTAACGCGTGGAACGTCCGGCGTGGAAGATATCAGCCATGGAGATGTTCAACTTATTTAAAGACGGAGCACATCATATTTTGCTTGATTAAATCCATGTAATTCGTATATTTTTCTGATAATAAAGGGAAAGTTTTATCGGAGATGCGTCAATTATTATTTACACCCTTCTTTTCTTAATATCGTCAAGTAGAATCTCACCTTTGGTTTGCTTCTTTGAATTTTGACAATTTAAAAACATACGGCTGATTGTTCACTTTATATTTAGCAAGTATATCTTTTCTTTTTTCTCGTACTCGCTCGAAAGTTGATTTAAAATAAGCGTACCACTTCTTCCCTGTTTCGGTGTAAGCGATAGGAATATCAAGGTTTTTTAGACTTCTTTCAAACTTTCTGAGATTGAAAATCATACGACCAACGCATTCAAATTCTTCATCTCCTTCAAAGACCTTATTCTCCAGGCATAAATCCAGCATATTTACAATTTCAGTTAGTGTAAAAAGTCCATGATATCTACTGTATAAATCCGAAGTATCCTTGGAGTTGGGATTTATATCTTTAACGATGGATAGCGGAGGAACCTTGAACCACTTCTCCTTTTCAAAAGAGATGGTATTAAAAATGATATGACCGCATTGGTGAGTAATATCATCTATAAAAAAGACTACTTCATTTTCGGGTTCAATATTGAAGAAGGCAATCCCATGAGCAGACAGAGTTACAAATGAGTTAGGTTCACCTTCATAGAAATAAACTCCCCTTAACGTTGAAATAATCGCATCATAGTAATCTTTATTCAGGTTTCTGATAATCTTTAATGCTCGCTCGAAATGCTGAACTTGTGACTCATCTCTTAAAAGAGTCACCGGAATCTGACTTCCATTTGAATCCCTGAAAAAAGGATCAATTAATGACGAAGATCGCGTAAAAAGTGAAATAGAAGTATCTTTAATTTTTTGAATGGGTTCAAATGAATGACTTACTTCTCGTTTATTTTTATGAAGCTTTAAGACTTCATCAAATGAACAGGTAAGTTTTTCTTCTTTATAGCCAGTTATCAGATAAACATATTCGGGAAAGAGAACAGTTCCTGCTTTATCCGTTACTACTTCAAAAACTTCGGATTTATTCGAATCTCTGAGATAATTCCAAAGAAGCTGTTTCAAAGTAAACTTGTGCTTAAAATTAGAATTGAAGTACGCAAAGAGATGTGGCTCTGTAAAAGCTGAGTCATTTTCAAAATCAATTTTTTCAAACAGTTCGGGATATTGTTTGTATAAAATCATTTTAATAGAATCAGCTATCTGCCCCAGCCCAATACTTATCCAGCTCTTAATATCTATAACCATTTAATTTAAAATTATCTGTGAATAATTATGGAGAAAGTGGCTGAGATAGAATTAATTACAATATGAGAGAAGCAACTGTACAAAAAGCCAAATCTTAGTCTAATAAAACTAAAGACTAAACCTAAAAGTATGTAGGTAAGAATTATTACTGAATGGCACTTGCTAATATGTTCGGTGGGATGAAGTAATATGCAATTCATCTTGAGATTGTCGTACCGCACCATAGATAAAAGCCATTTGGATCGACTGAG
>JAPPDO010000184.1 GCA_028821635.1 Ekhidna sp. | reverse complement strand
CCCCCCCCCCCCCCCCCCCCCCCCCCCCCCCCCCCCCCCCCCCCCCCCCCCAAAAAAAAAACGTATTCATTTCAGGTTTCACCTGAGAAACATTGGAGTTCGGTCGTTTTTTATTGAACGGTTTCATATTGATACTATTTAAGTTCATAAGATAATCTAATATAATCTTTCACAAAAATACATAAACGTATATTACGATCCAAAACAAAATCAAAAAAAAAATAGGGTGGTGGTGAAAATTGTTTATTCGTTTTGTTAAAATTATTATATTTACGTACAAATTAGCAACGTTGAGAACAAATATTAAACATTTTTTTAGCGATTTAAACAAAAAGAGTATATCTTTAATTTTTAACTTATAATAGAAAAAAAGACATGGAACCAAAAAAGAACCCTAAAATAGACTTATCCCGACAGGGGGG
The DNA here is from genome assembly GCA_028821635.1 of Ekhidna sp. GTDB lineage: Bacteria > Bacteroidota > Bacteroidia > Cytophagales > Cyclobacteriaceae > Ekhidna. The sequence goes on along the minus strand of JAPPDO010000184.1, from coordinate 10,365 downwards.
TATTCTCCTGAATATCGGGATGGCAGTCAGTTTACTGCTTGTGATTGTTGCTTTTGAATGGAGGTCTTATGACGACAGTGGTCTCATAGACTTAGGTAATGTTGATGATGATTTTGAAGATATTTTAGAAATTCCACCGACTGAGCAGCCTCCCCCTCCGCCGCCAAAGGTTCAGGTGCCGGAGATCATTGAGGTGCCGGATGAGGAGGAGATCGAAGAGGAAATCAAGCTGGAAATTGATGTAGAGATTAATGATGACGACGCTGTGAAAGAGATCATCATTCAGGAGGCTCCTGAAGAGGAGAAGGTGGATGAGATTTTCACTATCGTTGAAGAGCCTGCTTCATTTCCCGGCGGTATTGAGGCATTTTATGCTTATCTGAACAAAGAACTCAAATATCCCAGACAAGCGCAAAGAATGGGAATTGAAGGCAGAGTATTTATTCAGTTCGTTGTTGAGAGAAATGGTGAATTAACTGATATTAAGGTTGTGAAAGGAATCGGTGCAGGATGTGATGAGGCGGCCATGGAGGTATTAAAAAATTCGCCTAAATGGAAGCCCGGCAAGCAACGAGGTAAGCCGGTAAGACAAAAAATGGTTCAAAATATTTTGTTCAAATTTGCGAAATAAGATTTAGAACAAGATGGATTTTAGCTGTTAAGCCTCGAAAATATCGGGGCTTTTTTATTGCCAAATTTCTTGATTTTCTTCTTCTATCTTCTGCTCGTAAGCCATTTTAAAAAGTCGATAATCTTCATTTTTAATGATCTTTTTTAATCGCTCAAGAACGGGGATCGTATAGTCAGTGAGCCCCCAATCTAAGGCCGTAAGTATATATGCTTTCAGTAGTTCGGGCGAATACCTATTGATCTCTATTGCTTCAACCAAAATATGATAAGCTCCCTCTGCCTTTCGTTCGTGAAGTTCATCAACCACACTGAGCACCAAATCTTCATTAAAGGAGTTCTCTGTAGCGAGCAAGCATAAAAGTGTGTCACCCGCCGCCTTAATATCAATAGCAGGATACTCCCTGTCGCTTATTTTATAATTATTGCGGCGTTCTATCCATTTATTGGCATCGTTCGTATATCCGGGGTCTTGTGCTACGATTTTTAATAATTCACTTTGAAACGCTTCCGTCTGACCCAATGCGGCAAAGGCTTCAAGACGATTTATTGCTGAGTGTTCATGCCCGTCTGAGATGGCTTGATTGAAATATTCTAATGCTATTTTATATGCGTTCTGGTCAAGCGCAAACTTGCCCAACATATCTAAATATTCACCTTTTGAATATTTTGGAGCATTAGCCTGTAAGCGATCTAAAACCTGAAATGCAGCATTTACTTTGCCTTTTTTATACAGATGGAGTGCCAAAGCCTTACTTAATCGGTTGTGCGATGAGGATAGGAGTGCGTCGTCAATCTCTTTTCTCAATAAAGAGGGGATCGAATCATGGTCAAACAGGTAAGAAGCATTCAACAGAAAGGCTTGTCTGTGCAGCGAGGCGGCATTTTCAATTCCTTCATTCAGGAACTCAACCGGAATTGAACCTTTGAAGGATAAAATATTTGCTTTTACCGCATAGCCTCCGCTTGCATATTCCTTTAATACTTCATCCGGTATAGAATCCAGGCGACTGTAACTATTCCATTTATTCACTTTTGGTGCATCGTTCCACGTATCCGACGAACGAATTGAACCGAAGTAGCTGAGCGCATCATGGAAGCTGCCCTCTTCAAGATGGATTAAACCAAGGTTGTTTTCCATCTCAGAACTGTTCATTTTCCGTAAGGCTTCCTCATACACAGCCTGAATTTTGTTCGGATTCGTGTTAAGTTCCAAGTTGCCGTAATTGACCCAGGCATAGGGGGATGGAAACCTTTGAGCCGCTTTATAAAAATGTGATTTTGAGGCAATGTCTTTATTTACATCCCACTGGGCCCATGCTAGTTTGTAGTTAGGGTAATGGGTATTATATCCCAGAAAAGCGGCCTGAATCCAATACTCCTCGGCTAACAATTTATTACCTGTTGATCCCTCACTATCACCAAGCAAGCAGTAATAACCTGATCTCAGCAGATTATATGGTTCCTGACCTGAAAAAAAGTAAAACGCTGCAATGCAGACGAGTCCTCCAATTTTAGCAGAAACATAAGGAAGATTCCTTTCTTTATATGTAATCTTCCATATCTGAAATCCTTTGACAAGAGGAGCCAGGAAATTGGAGAGAATGTAGAAGAAGAAAAAGAACCCAAAACCTATGTGAAAGTAGAGTATAAAATAGTGAACTGACTGATAAACAGCGTCTATCCCTTTACTCATAAATAGACCCAGAAAAGTAGTAGTCACTATCCCCAGACTTGCGAATGAGGTCAATAAATAGTGTCTCGGGATATAAAACTTAAAAACCGTTTTATGCTTCAAACTCCAACATGCGACGACGCAAGAAACGGCAAACAGTACGTATGGATCAAAAAAGAAAAAAGAATTGTCATAGATTCCTAATTTATTCAGATAGTATAAGACAAGATTTCCTAAATAAATCAGTGAGAGCAAAATGAAGTGGAGGTGATTGCCTTTCCCCTTTGACGAACTGACAACGTAGAGAAATCCAAAAATTACTTCTTCAGAAATGAATAACAGAAAAATAAGTCCACAGATACCCAGGCAAAATACGGAGTGAGCGAGCAGGTGATTGGTAAAACTCAATCCATCACGAACGCCAAGGAGTAGGAGAGCTGAGAGTAAGATTAAAATTCCAATCCTGAGAAAGAGGGGGACTTTACGGTTAAATTCATGAAAATAAACAAGCGGGCCTGCGATAGTCAGGAAAGGAAGCAGCATTATTATTTTGGCATTGACTCCAAATAGTCCTACTTCAAAAAGATTGAAACGGCTGACCATGAGCGCAAAGGCGGCAATTACGACGAAAAATAAGTAGCGATTAAAGTAGGTAGATACACCTAAAAAGATACAAATCCCAACCCAAATGACGGATAAGTAAATTTTATCCGATGTCAATGACCTCTTAATCTTCGTTCCGGAGTATCTTTCTTTGAGTAAGTACCTTTCTCCGCTTATTTCATGATCTAACAGACCACCTTCTATGGTTAGTGCCGGAAATTCAATAACATCCGCAGTGGTAACTACCTCCCAATCTATTGACTGATCGTATCCTGAGGAGTAGTTCCACAGCATCACCACTAGGCTGACTAAGAATACTCCAATAAAAAAATGATGCTTACTGCCCGCAGGACTACTTCTCAAATGTTTCAAAATTAGCTTTCTTTGGATGGGTCGAATGATGATTTAATTCGGACTGAATCACATGAAAGACTTTCTCTTTAATCTCTTTAATGGCTGCTTCTGTTGATCCACTTGGAAAGATCGGCTCATGATACACAATGATACAAGAGCCATATCTCATGTTCATTATTGCTTTTCCGGCTAAAATATTATGGTTATTTGGGAAAGTGACCGGAACGATCGGAGTGTTACTCTCAGCGGCTAACCGAAACGCACCATCATTAAAATCCGCCATCATCGGATACTTCTTTGACCGTATTCCGCCTTCAGGGAAAAAGCCAAGATTAAAGCCTTCATTTAATGCCTTTCTTGCTTTTGCCAGTGCCTCCCCTCTGCTCCTGAAACTAGCCCTGTTCACGGTAATAGAAACTCTTCTGTACATGAAGCCGAAACCCGGAATTTTCGCTAACTGACTTTTCCCAACGAACTTAAACGGATATGAAAACACTCCAAGTGCCGGAATATCAAGGTATGAAAAATGATTGGCACACAAAATATATGTGTGATTTCGTTGCGGCTCAAAATGCCAAATCTTTCTGACGGGTATGAAGCTAAGTTTGAGGAATCCCCAAGCCCAGAGATGGTTGATTCTTAGTGCCTGACGATGAAGTGCTTTGAAGTTGCACATAAATATCAACGGAAGGATCAGGACAAAAAAGAAAAACGCCATGGAAAAGATAACCCAACAAGAATAAAGTCTTCTCAAAAACATTTCCGTGAAAATACGCTAGTAGCGTACTAAGTTATCGTTAAAATTCATACACGGTCGAAAATTTTTAACCAGTACAAGTAAAAGCAATGGCTTTAGATGCTAATTTGCGATGAAAAAGAAAATGTTTTGAGTTTACTGAGAATAGAAAAAATCAGCAAATCTTACAGCCAACATCAGGCTTTGGACGATGTGAGTATAGAGATTCCTGAGAGAACTATTCTTGGGTTACTAGGCCCGAATGGTGCAGGTAAAACCACTTTGATAAGAATCATCAATCAAATTATTGTCGCAGATCAAGGGGCTATCTATTTTAATGATGTCCCGTTAGATGCAGACCATATCAGAGAAATAGGATACTTACCTGAGGAGCGAGGCTTATACAAGAAAATGAAAGTGGGAGAACAGCTGATTTATTTAAGCCGGCTGCGGGGTCTCTCACTAAAAGAAGCCTCAAACAAAGGGAAAGCCTGGTGTGAAAAACTAGACATCAGCGATTGGTGGAGAAAAAAGATAGAAGACCTCTCAAAGGGGATGGCCCAGAAGATTCAATTCATAGCAACCATAATGCACGAGCCGAAACTAATTATCCTTGATGAGCCTTTTTCAGGATTTGACCCGGTCAATGCCAACCTCATCAAGGATGAGATACTGGAGTTAAGAGATCGGGGAGCGACCATTATTTTTTCCACTCACAGGATGGAATCAGTGGAACAGCTATGTGATCATATTGTGATGATTCACCGGTCGAGGAAAATCTTAGATGGATCGAAACAGGAAGTTAGGGAACAGTATCGTGACGGCTCTTTTTTTGTTGAATACAAGTCCGGAAATATTACGGATAATAGTCACTTTCGGGTTTTGAAGACAGAGGAGACGGGCAGAGGTCTTAAAAAATCACTGATCCAGTACAATCCTGATGCTAATCCTAATGATTTACTAAAGCAGTTGATCAATCAAGCTGAAATTCACTCATTTGTGGAGCGGGTTCCTGACATGAATGAGATCTTCATCAATTTGGTAAAAGAGGGACCTCCCGCATTAGCAAAAGCCTGATTGGCAATTAAAAAAAATAAAATGAATAAGATACTTTTAATTATACAAAGAGAGTTTATGAGCAGGGTAAGGAAGAAATCCTTCCTGCTAGCCACAATTCTTGTCCCACTGATCTTTCCTGCAATAATCATAGGAATGATTTACGTGAAAATACAAAGTGAAAAGAACGAAGGGCAAAAAGTCGTGCAAGTATTAAATAAAAGCGACTTAATAACCTTTAAAGATTCGGAGAGGTATAAATATGTAACTGTAGACGGTTCTCTGGATTCGGCAAAAAACAGCTTTACGAAGTCGGATGATTTTGCACTATTGTATATTCCTTCCATCGCACCGGAAAATCCCGGCGGAATCTCTTTTTACACAAAAACATCGCCAGGTATCAATCTTATTGGGTTTTTTGAAAAAAACATAGCATCTCAACTGCGTGACATAAAACTAACCATGGCAGGTCTTACTGATGAGCAGCTCGAGAAGCTAAAAACAGATGTCTCTATTGCCTCGTACAACCTATCCGATACCGGAGACGAAAAGAAGAGCGACTCAGCGGTCACGTTTGGATTGGGCTATGCAACCGGATTTTTGATTTACATCTTTCTCATAGCTTACGGATCGCAGGTCATGCAGGGAGTCATAGAAGAAAAAAGCGGCAAAATCGTAGAGGTTATTGTCTCAACGGTGAAATCATTCCACATGATGATCGGCAAAGTTGTAGGGGTTGCCTCAGTGGGAATAGCACAGTTTACGATTTGGATAATTCTGATAGGAATTGTTTTTACCATTGCCGGCACAGTGCTGGGATTAGATTTATCACAAGCCCAGCAAGCCGAACTGAGTAGTGTTTCAGGAGGACCTTCTGATGATATACTGAGTTCTTTTTTCAGTATCAATTGGACACAGATAGCCCTAATTTTCTTATTTTATTTTCTGGGTGGTTACTTGCTTTACGGGGCACTCTTTGCGGCCGTGGGTTCGGCGGTAGACACACCTGCCGATGCCCAACAGTTTATGATGCCGATAATGCTGCCTATCATCGTAAGCCTGATGGGATTATTTTTATTTGTCTTTGAAGAACCCCATAGCACTCCAAGTTTTTGGCTTTCCATTATACCATTTACTTCTCCTATTGTGATGATGGGTAGAATAGGATTTGGAGTCCCTGCGTGGGAAATTGCCTTGAGCATGATCCTACTGGCCGGAGGGTGCATTTTCACGCTTTGGCTGGCAGGAAGGATCTTTCGGATAGGTATTCTCATGCACGGTGCTAAAGTTAATTACAAAACGCTGGTCAAGTGGTTCTTGATGAGGGATTAAAAAAACGAATGAAATCGGTGAATCCTCATTAGTCTTGGCAAAAGGATCACATTTGAAAAAATTTAAGGAAACAACCGGAAATACGCTTCCCTCACCTCGATCCCCTTTGAAGTGGATTGTAACGGGTTTTGCAATTTTTATTAGTATCGGTTCCATTTGGTACACCAACAGTCTGGTAGAACAAATCCAGGAACGAGAAAATAAGCAGATAAAGATTTATGCAAACTTTCTGGAATTTCTCGCCAACGAATCAGAAAATACCCACTTTATTTTGATTTTGGATGAAGTAGTCAAAGCCAACCAGACGATTCCCGTTATTCTCACTGATGTAAACGGACGGCCCGAGTCCTATCGAAATTTACCAAAAGCAGATCGACGAGATGGTGAGGCTAAAACAACCTACCTGTTGAAGGAGATGGAAAGAATGAAGGAGCAGTATGATCCTATTTCAGTCACACTGATTGATGATAAAGGCAATAACTACGGTACGAAATTTATTTATTACAAAAATTCCTACCTGCTCAGCCAGCTTAAATATTATCCACACGTTCAGTTATCCGCAATCGCTCTTTTTGGCATCGTGACATTTTTGGTGTTAAAATCACTACAAAGAGCCGAACAGGATAGGGTTTGGGTAGGGCTTGCCAAAGAAACAGCGCATCAGCTGGGCACGCCACTCTCCTCCCTGATGGCATGGTCCGAATATTTCAGGCAGCTTTATCCCGAGCAGATTGATGCAATGCTTGAATTCGATAAAGACATCCATCGGCTGAGGGTTATTACAGATCGCTTTTCGAGCATTGGAAGCGATCCACAACTCTACGGGCGGAACATTACCGAAATTATTGAGGAGGTAGTCCACTACCTGGAAAAGCGTTTTTCAAAAAAAATGACCATGAGCGTATCTTCTTTCCCCACGAGGGACATTGAGGCCAGAGTCAACCCCTCTTTGTTTGCGTGGGTGATAGAAAATCTATGTAAAAATGCTGCAGATGCGATGGAAGGAAAGGGTTCCATTAACATCAAAATTTTAAAAGCCAATGAAGGTAAAGTTGCCATTGATGTTTCGGATACAGGCAAGGGTATCGTCAAAAACAAATTAAAAGATGTTTTCAGCCCGGGCTACACCACTAAAAAAAGAGGATGGGGTTTGGGACTGACTTTGGCTCGGAGAATAGTGGAACAATACCACAGAGGTAAAATTTTTGTGAAACATTCGGAGATCAATCAGGGAACGACCTTTCGGATTTACATTAATGAGTGAGTGAGGATATTAGGGTATAATCATTCCGGTGCAACAGGAAGGCCGGGCTACAAATTACACTTGGAAAGGGAGATGGCCTACTATCACGTAATATTCAATTTGTCAAATAATACCTTATTCCGTTCTTGCGAGTTTTTCAACACCTTATCAAAACTCATGATTTCAACGTACATACTATAGTTTTCGTTGAAAAAGAAGTATCCATCTCCGCTTGGAAGCGGTCTGTATCCACTGTCAGCAGCAAGTGATTCTAGTTTTTTTGTTAAATCGCAAACGATATAAGCATATATTGGAGTATTTTCTCTTAAATCAAACTCTCTTTCGTGTTTATCTCTAACATCTTTTTTTATGATCTCTCTTGCATATCTATTGATTTGACTTATTGGATTTTCTTCATCCGTATAATCATTACGCATTGGTCGTTTAAATTCAATCAAAACGATTGACTCATACGGCTTCTCGTCATTAGCAAATACAAAAGGTTTATTGAAAATGATAACATCAGGACGTTCATTTGATTCTGAATTAAGTGGTTCAATTGATTTGAACTTTTTGTCCGAGGCCAAGTATTTATGATAAGAGAGTTTTTCATCTATCATCCATAAATTATGGTCTTCAAATCCGATGTCGTCCGATAGAGATTGCAAGGGGAAAATACAATTATGAACAGCTTTCTCCTTGGTATTGGATTTAAGAAGTTTATCAAATAGTTTTAACACAAGTCTCCGGTGAATGACATATTCTGATAGCTTGGAATTACCGACCTCTATAATTTTTTTGTATAGTTTTTCGTGTTCTTCAGAAAATGCTTTCTTGTCTTCTTCATTACTGATGAATTTGAGAGCTTCTTTTGACTCCTTTTTTATATCTAATTCAAGTTCCTGTTGAATTTTGAATAGTTCTAATTCCATTTTCTCATCGGACAGAGTAGAAGGGACAGCTTTTAAACTTTCATGTTTATACTTCAGTAATGGTTTATATCTTGGGTTTTCTATAACAAATTCTCTGACCTTCTTTAACCTTTTTTCTGATAATTGCTCTATTTGACTTTTGAATTCTTTTTTAAGTAAATCTGTTATTCTCAACCTGAGTTCTTCTTGAGTAGTTTGATTCGGAAACTTAATATCACTCTTCTTGCTAAAAGCAATGACTGTTCGTTCTTCATTAACATTTTCGTCAAGAAAATTGCCCTCTACGTAAATAGCAATTGAAAACTTCTCCCCTTCTTTATCAGTTAAAAAATTATCTAACTCGGGAATATCCGTAGAGAGTTTATCAAACATCACTTCTCTAGTATTGGCCAGTAGTGAATTTTATTATCAACCTTTTTTGTATTGTACAATTTGACTATTCTTAAATTAAATTCATTACCATTAATTTCTATATCTTCTGATTTTACCTGACTATTTGTAAATTTTTCGAATAAATCATTAACTACAAATTGACTGCCAAGATCGTCAAGAGTCATTCTTGGGCAATTATCACCTAAGAAATAGATAAATGCATGTTCAATTATCTTCAGTGCGATATCTTCGGCTTTGGTATTGCACCATTTTCGATAATCTTCCTTTAGACCCTTTAATTTTACTATTGTATATCTCTTTTTTGTTGTGGTATTTACTTGCTCCAGAGAATGATTCTCTATTCCATTCTTAGTTGGCTCAAAACTGAAATTTCGTAATTGCCATCGTCCATCTTCTTTAAATTTACTCTCAATTTCGGCTTTTCTGAATGCCCTAAGCCAAGAAAATCGCCCAATTCCTCTCCCGCCTTTTTTGTATCTAGAATGAGCATAGTTGAAAGAGTCATAATTGTTTTTATTAAATCCAATACCATTATCCTCAACAATAAAATCCATTATTTCCGGCAGTGTCTCGTAACTTTCAGGCTTTAGCTTTTCCTGTTGTGACCGGATAATACTTACTTCAATTATTCCGGGATTGGTTGCACTCTCCTCTTCTATTGCCTGAATTGAATTTATAACGGCTTCAAATAATGGCAATAAAGTGTTGCTGTAAGCAAGTTTCTTTTCATTAATCTTTCCCTTTATATCAATTTGCATATCGTAGTATGTTTAAAACCCGTACAATCTTTCAATCAAAGCATTATTCTCCTTTTCCAAATCTTCACCAAAACTACTATCACATTTCAACTGGCTTACAATTTTTTTCGTGTTTTGAGTAATATTTTTTAAGATTTGCTCCTCCGGCATCAGGAAGGGTATTTTCTTAATATAATTTGAAGAATTATTGGTTGAAGGGTTAATGGTTCGTATAAGTTTATTGCAGGTGGGTGAATTAAAAAAGGCAAGCAGATAATACAGTTTATCGTCATCTTTCGGGAAAACGCCTACAATGGATTGATCAAACAGACGGTTTTCGATGAGTGCTCCGGTAACAGAACTTGAACTCACCATTGGAACGGCAATGCCTTTTTTGAAGTAATAGGAAGCATTTTGGTATCTTGCCTTCTTGTCTTTTTTGAAAAAATCAACCCTTTGGGTTGACCATTCCATAAACCAGTTATCGGGTTTGAAGTATTTAATATTTCCACCTTTAACGATGGGAACAAAGTATTTGCCATTATCTATTCCGTCAACAGAATTCGTATTAGTGTTGAATGTAACTCGATTCAAATCCACGACATCATATCTTTTGGCATTTCTAATATTTTTGTTTAATACCTTGAGGTTTCTTTTATCATTGCCTGAGTAAAATC
>JAPPDO010000333.1:5308-10820 GCA_028821635.1 Ekhidna sp. | reverse complement strand
TATTTTTTTCTCTAGGTGCAGTCTTGAACAGGATTTATTTGATTTTAAGGATTGCTATGATTTTTATTTTTGTTTGTATCATACCTCCTACTATCAGACTCCCTGATACTACGTGCTATCGAATTTCTCTAATGTGCGCATTAGAACTCCTCTAATCTATGTAGTAGAACTCTTGCTGTGCATACTCAGGAGTGTTAATAGTTGTTCCTTACTCATTCTCAGATAAAAATTTTGCGATTTGGAGCATCTTATCTGATATTTGTGCAATCAAAAAAATTAAAAATCAGGTGAAAACGTCAAATTTGCTATGGATCACTGCCTGCATGTCTGTCGTCAGCACATGTTCCTTTCCACAAAAAGAAATATCTGAAAAAAGAATGAAGCCGGATGCACCCATTGCCAAAAAGGCAGATACCGTACTGCAAGAACATGGACATACGAGGACAGATCCTTACTTCTGGATGCGGCTCTCCGATGAGCAGAAAAATGCAGAAAATGCCGATGAGCATACAAAAGAAGTGTTGGCGTATTTAAACGAAGAGAATCATTACACTTCTAAAATAATGGCTCACACGGAGAGACTTCAAACGAAGCTTTATGAAGAAATCGTTAGAAGGATCAAGCAAACGGATGAGTCGGTGCCTTATTTATCTAAAGGGTATTGGTATTATACCCGTTATGAAGAGGGTGGAGAATATCCTGTTTATTGCCGTAAAAAAGGCTCGCTGGAAGCCGATGAGGAGGTGATGATGAATGTAAATCAAATGGCTGAAGGCTACAGCTACTACGCAGCATATCCGGCAGGTATTACGATGGATAACAAGATCCTGGCCATAGCTGAGGACACATTAAGCCGCAGGATATACACCATAAGATTTAAGAATCTGGAAACCGGCACGTTTCTCAAAGACAGCATAGAGAACACTGACGGCGGCGGGGCTTGGGCTAATGATAATAAAACCTTCTTTTATGGTGTCAAGCACCCTGTGACGCTTCTTCCTGAGAAAGTATACAGACACAAACTGGGTGAAGATACAAAGAGTGATTCGCTCGTTTACCATGAAGCAGATGACACCTTTTACACCTACGTTTACAAGACAAAGTCTGATAAATACATCGTCATTGGGAGTTCCAGCACATTGGTAAATGATTATAGAATTCTACGAGCTGATGATCCTAACGGAACGTTTAAGCGGTTCATCCCCAGAGACCCACAAGCTCATGAATACAGCATCTCACACTTTCAGAATAAATTTTATGTAATGACTAACAGGGATGCGCCCAACTTCAGGCTAATGGAGGTTGATGAGGATAATACTTCTGAAGAAAACTGGAAAGAAGTCATTGCTCACAGAGAAGATGTCTTGTTAGAAGACATTGAACTTTTTGATAATCACATGGTCCTTGAAGAGCGAAAGAATGGACTGATAAATTTAAGAATTATTAATCAAACTACGGGAAACGAACACTATCTTGACTTTGGAGAGCCTGTGTATACCGCTTATTCTTCAACCAATGCGGAGTTTAATACTAAAATACTGAGATTTCGCTACACGTCAATGACCACTCCAAACTCCACCTTTGATTATGATATGGAGACTAGGGAGAGAACGCTGCTAAAGCAGCAAGAGGTCGTTGGAGGGCACAACCCGGAGGATTACATTACGGAAAGGCTCTGGGCCGTTGCAAGAGACGGCCTAGAAATCCCCATCTCCATTGTTTACAAAAAAGGATTTCAAAAAGATGGAAAGTCTCCATTATTGCAATATGGGTACGGGTCTTATGGCAACACAATTAATGCAACCTTTAGAAGTGACAGACTGAGTTTGCTGGACAGAGGTTTTGCATTTGCAATTGCCCATATAAGGGGTGGTCAAATGATGGGACGTCAGTGGTATGAAGAGGGGAAGATGTTCAAAAAAATAAACACTTTCAATGATTTTATAGACTGTTCCAAGTTTTTAATTGAAGAGCATTATACTTCAAAAGCGCACTTATATGCTTACGGCGGCAGTGCCGGAGGGTTATTGATGGGTGCTATCGTAAATATAGCTCCTGAGCTTTATAACGGAGTGCTGGCAGCGGTGCCTTTTGTGGATGTGGTATCTACCATGTGGGACGAAAGCATACCTTTAACGACGGGAGAATTTGATGAGTGGGGGAATCCCAAGAACGTAGAATCTTACGAGTACATGCTTTCTTACTCTCCCTACGACAATGTTGCGGAGCAGGATTACCCTAACATGCTAGTCACTACCGGCCTTTTTGATTCTCAGGTGCAATATTGGGAGCCGGCGAAATGGGTAGCTAAACTACGAGATAAAAAAACAGACGATAATCTACTGATTCTAAACACCGACATGGAAACAGGGCATGGGGGGGCATCCGGAAGATTTAAGCAATATAAAACTACCGCTCTCCAGTATGCTTTTTTAATGGATTTGGAAAGTATGAATGAATAATTAATTGGTTCCCGGTAGGCCGGGCTTTTACATTACCTGTTGCTGTGTTTTAATTTTAATGTACCGGTCAGTTCAAATGAATCAACCAATAAAGATCGCAGCATCTAAAGCAGCTGTTTTCTGTAGCATTTACCGATGACTTGCTTGACAATAAAATTACATTCATCGGATTTTTGATCTGAAGCGAATAAAAATCAAAAGAAACAAATAGAAAATTTCTGATGTTATTACTTGTATGAGCAAAAAGAAAGAAAAACTTATTTCGGCTATTGAACAGGCAGATGATCGTTTAATAGAAGCACTGACAGCCGCAATAGACCAGTATCGACCCGAAAGGCCGGAAGAGCCAAAACAACTGTTTCGGTTAGTTTACACCAGTGCCCGATCCAAGCACTGCAACAGTAAAGAAATTGACAAAATTTTGGAGAAATCCAGAAATAACAATGCTAAACTCGGGATAACCGGCATTCTAATATACACTAAGGATCGTTTCTTACAAGTTTTGGAGGGGGAAAAGGAAAAAATAAACAAGCTTTATAAAACGATAGAAGAAGATGATCGGCACGGTGCGCCTATTTTGCGTTTTTGTGAGTCGGTAAGCAAGAGGTATTTTGAAGGTTGGGACATGGCAGGTAAAAAAATGGGTTCTAATGAAATGGACTTTAAGACTTCTGTGTCCGGACGGAAGAAACAACTGCTTGAAGCCATGCTAAATGGAGATTCAAATTCTTATGAAGATGAGGGTATGATCGCATTAAAAACATTTTTACTTTTTTCTTAGCCAGTCGCTCATCTATTTTTCTTAAGTCTTTTCCCCTTGTTTCTGCTAAAAATGGCTACTATTGAATTGAATCCTTGGCTGAGAAAGCTATGGATTGAAGAAAGAATCCACAAATTCCATTTTATTAAAAACCTGAAAATCTTCAGTTTTTTCCCCTACTCCAATGTATTTGATCGGTATTTTAAACTGATCCGATATTCCGATTACTACACCTCCTTTGGCTGTTCCGTCTAACTTAGTAATAGTCAGTGAAGAGACATCCGTGGCTTTTGTAAATTCCTGAGCCTGGATAAACGCATTCTGGCCGGTGCCTCCGTCCAACACAAGCATAATATCATGGGGTGCCTCGGGAATAAATTTTTGAATAACGTTCTTGATCTTTGTGAGTTCGTTCATCAGATTGACTTTGGTGTGAAGCCTTCCGGCAGTGTCAATAATAACCACGTCAGCGTTCTCTTCCTTCCCTTTTCTGACCGACTCAAAAGCTACCGCCGCCGGGTCTGTATTCATACCCTTAGAAACAACGGGGACACCAACTCGGTCACCCCACATGATGAGTTGATCTACTGCCGCCGCCCGGAATGTGTCAGCGGCCCCTAAAACGACCTTCTTGCCCAGTGCTTTCAGTTGATAGGATAGTTTGCCAATCGTAGTCGTTTTTCCAACGCCATTTACCCCAACCACCAAAATTACATAAGGGCCGTCTACTTTTGGGGTATCAAAATCAGCAAGGTCTTTTGTGTTGTTTTCTGCGAGTAGTTTAGCAATTTCCTCTCGGAGGATTTGGTTAAGTTCAGTGGTATTGACATATTTATCTTTTGCAACCCGATCTTCAATTCGTTCAATAATTTTGACAGTCGTCCCAACTCCCACATCAGAAGCAATAAGAACTTCTTCCAACTCGTCCAGGATTTCATCGTCAATAGTAGACTTACCGACGACGGTTCTATTGAGTTTCGCAAAAAAGCCGGTTCTGGACTTTTCCAAGCCCTTGTTAAGCGTCTCCTTTTTGTCTTTATTAAAAAAGTTTTTCAGCCCCATTGTATTTGAGTTAAGATAAAAAAAGCCACTCTGAATAAGTTCGGAGCGGCTTACTTTTTTTCAGGAGTATAATTTTTATTTCACTAAAGCATTTTTTACCTCACTTTCAATCACCATCTCTTCCCGATAAGAACAAGATCCGTTCTTATTTTTAATGGCTTTAATCACTTTAGCATATTTTGTCCCTTCGGTTTTTTTGAGTGCTGCTACTACTTTCTTTGCCATAATTACTTGATTTCTTTGTGAATTGTATACTTTCTCATGATTGGGTTATACTTCTTCAATTCCAGACGATCCGGGGTGTTTTTTCTGTTTTTAGTAGTGATATACCTACTGGTACCCGAAAGGCCGCTATTCTTATGTTCTGTACATTCTAGTATAACCTGGATTCTATTTCCTTTCTTAGCCATAACAATTTATTATTCCATAATAGAGACACAAATATAGAAAAGTCAGTCCTCTAATTGAAAAGTATATACGTAAAAATTATTGTCAAATTCAACATTTTCATTTTTGACTTGAATCTGGCTAAAACTTTCTGTGGGGTTTAACCAAACGTCGTGACCGGCTGCTTTTATTTTCAACGGCATGTCAAATCCTTTGATAACATTTGTCCATCGGTAGTGAAGCAGGTCTTCTTTTATGAAATATTCCAGTATCGGCACTCGAGTATCTCTCAAGTATTGATTAAAGACTTTAGAAAAATCAATATCGGATTTCCGGGAAATATATTCTTCAACCTCTGAAGATGAGACCATCCGGTGATAAAAATCTTTGTTCATCCCCACCAGGATGCTTCTCCATTTCACATCATCATTTATAATCTGACGAATAGTATGAAGCAGGTTATGGCCTTTGTAATATACATCAATGGATGCTTTGCTGTTGACATTATAGTCTCCGATGATGGGAGACTTGTTTTGAATTCGCTTCCGAAGACCTCTGCTATATGCGGCCCCTGCCTCTTTACCATAAAAATATTCAGTGAATAAGCTTTCTGAATAAGAGGTGAATCCCTCATGAATCCACATGTCTGCGGCATCCTGATGCGTAATGTTATTGGCAAACCACTCATGCCCACTCTCATGAACGATAATAAAATCCCATTTCAATCCCCAGCCTGTATCACTCAGGTCCGTTCCAAGATATCCGTTCATAAATTTATTTCCATAAGTCACCGAACTTTGATGCTCCATCCCCAGATAAGGCACCTCGACAAACTTATATC
>JAPPDO010000333.1:0-5298 GCA_028821635.1 Ekhidna sp. | reverse complement strand
CCTCTACTAACTTATAGCTATCTTCATAGAACGGATAAGGACCAAACCAATATTCCAGTGCTTCCAACACTCTATAAGCATCCTGAAATTGTTCCTCAGCCTTTGCTTTGTTTTGTCTCAACACCCAAAAATCTACATCAAGCTTTCCCTTCATCCCGTTATAGGAGGAAGAGATATTAGTATAATCTCCAATATTCACATTCACCCCATAACTGTTGATTGGATTAACAACCCTCCAAACATAAGTTTTTTTGTTGGTTAAATTTTTCGTGTCTACCAACCTTCCATTCCCAACGGCTATCAGTTCTTTTGGAACGGTTATACTCAAAAGTTGTCCATCATCCGGTTCATCATAAGGGTGATCCTTACATGGCCACCAGATACTGGCTCCAAGTCCCTGATTGGAGGTAGCTACGAATGGCTTCCCATTCTCATCTTTTGTCCAACTAAATCCACCATCCCACGGAGCCCTGATTGCTGTCCTGGGCTTTCCCGAGAAAGTTATGTTTATGCTGTTCTCGGCATCCTTAACCTGATCTTTTATCAACGTTACAAAATGTGCGTTACCCTCACGAATAAGGTCAAGTGCTTTACCTTCCTGAGTAACTTCATTGATTATCATCGGTAGCTGGAGATCAATTTGGAGTATGTTATGGTTTTCTAAAACCTTATAAGTAATTATATTGCTCCCATTGATGGTTTGTGATTCAATATTTATATCTACTTTAAGGTCGTAATGTAGCACATCCCACCAGGCACGCTCGGGAGTGATGGAACCTCGAAGTGAATCTTGTCTGGAGTAAGTATTTCTTTCGGAAGTGAACCGTGTGGACTGACTATATCCGGATATGGTAAAAAACAGTAATAGAGAGCAAAAACATAATTTTTTCATTAAAAACAAAAATTCATCTCTTAAATTGCCTCAGCCAAACAGTGGATGCTTCAAAAGCATGAGAGCGAACTCCGAAATAATACAGGAGTTCAAATTTCCTTTTAAGAATGCTCATTTAATAGTCATTCCATTGGCTCTTGCCTTCTTCAAAACTGCACTGATTCCATTTTTATTGATAGTTCTGAGCGCAGTGGTAGAGACTTTCAGTATAATCCACTTGTCCTCTTCAGGGATATAAAAACGTTTCTTTTGAAGATTTGGGTTGAATCTTCTTTTGGTTTTAATGTTTGAGTGAGAAACATTGTTTCCTACTCGTGGCCGTTTTCCGGTTATATCGCAGATTTTTGACATTTTCTCTTTCGTTTTTAAAAATGACTTACAAAGATCAGACTTTTTATATTAAACACAAATTATTTACTGTTTATTTTGACATTTTTATGGTTATAGGGGCAATGTTTGCAGGCATTTCCACAGCAGAAGCCTCGTTTAAGATGGTATTTTTCCGTGAATACCAGAAGGCCATGCTCGTTGAAGTAAAAATCTCCTTGCTTTAATTTGCTTTTCGATTGTCCCTTCATTATATAAATGCTTAACCTTGCAACTAACTGGCCAATGGTAAAATTATGACAAAAAACACTCTCCTTTCGAGTAAAGATTTAATGCAACTGGAGGACAGGCACGGTGCGCATAACTACCATCCGCTACCTGTAGTATTAGCTAAAGGTGAAGGCGTGCATATGTGGGATGTAGAAGGGAAGAGGTACTATGATTTTCTGTCTGCCTATTCTGCGGTAAATCAGGGGCATTGTCATCCAAAAATCGTGGAGGCGATGAAGTCTCAGGCAGAGACACTTACCCTTACCTCCCGGGCTTTTTATAATGACGTGCTTGGTCGGTATGAAAAGTATATTACCGAATATTTTGGCTTTGACAAGGTACTGCCCATGAATACGGGAGCAGAAGCCGTTGAGACCGCCATCAAACTATGTAGGAAGTGGGCATACGAAAGGAAGGGAATCCCTGAAGATCAGGCACAGATTATTGTGTGTAACAATAATTTTCACGGAAGAACCACTACTCTCGTGTCCTATTCAAACGATCCGGCAGCACATCAGAATTTTGGCCCCTATACTCCCTGATTTATCCCCATCCCATATAATGATTTGTCTGCATTAGATCGTGTCATTCAGGGAGAAAACATTGCAGGGTTTATGGTCGAACCCATTCAGGGAGAAGCAGGAGTCATGGTTCCGGATGAAGTATTTATTCAAAGAGCCAAAGAGATTTGCAAAAAAAATAATGTACTCCTCATCGCTGATGAGGTGCAAACAGGGATAGGGAGAACCGGTGCTTTGCTCAGTGTATGCGGCAATTGCCAATGTCAGGATCATTGTGAAAAACAAGCCACCTACACAGAACCGGACATCCTCATCTTAGGAAAAGCATTATCGGGTGGAGCTTACCCTACATCCGCCGTGTTAGCCAATAATGAGATAATGGAAGTCATACGGCCGGGTCAGCACGGATCTACTTTTGGGGGGAATCCCGTGGCCGGTCAGGTAGGCATGGCAGCACTGGAAGTTATTCGGGAGGAGAAACTCACGCAAAATGCACGCTCACTTGGCCGGGTATTTAGGGAGCGTATGAACCAAATGATTGAAAATACGGCACTCGTTGCCCTTGTTCGAGGGAAGGGCCTACTAAATGCGATCGTCATTAACGATACCGAAGACAGCTCAACGGCTTGGGACATTTGCGTGCAGCTAAAAGAAAACGGGCTGCTGGCGAAACCCACGCATGGCAATATTATCCGGTTTGCACCCCCCTTAGTAATGACGTTAGCACAATTACATGAATGTTGTGACATCATTGTAAAAACGATCAGACAAATACAGGATCATACCAAACCTTAATAACAAAGTGAAAGATTAGAAAACAACTGAATGACATATAGCAGGAACTGGTGTGGATGCGTTCAACTCCAGACTATCTACTTTGCTGGGATTGCAGTAATCAGCATAAAGTACCATTAGGCACTTTATGCTATGATTTTATTTTTTATTATTATGAGCAAACTCAGGATTAATACCAATCTTATCGGTAGAACCTACAAGGTTTCCCCTACTCCCTCACAAACTTCAACAAACGCCCGTCCGGTAGCTGCACGAGGTACAGACCGCTTTGCAGGGAGGTGATGTCCACCCTTGTGTTCGTAGTGCCTTCCAATAATGGCTTCCCGCTGAGGCTCAGTATTTTGATGCCCCCCTTACAGAAGACCGCACCGCCACGTAGCGGCCCGAAGAGTTGGGAAAGATGACAACTTCCGCCGCATCATCTGCCGCACCTAGAGGACAGATCACCTCCTGCGTTTGCGTGGAGGTGTTGTCCGCCGCACCCTATACGTCCATATAATAGTCGTGGTGGACGTAGATAGGAAAGCCCGCATTTGTAGTGGCCGTAATAGTCCCATCGCAGTTATCTGTGGCGGTGGGGGCGGTCAGGTCTGCTATCGTTGACTCCAGACATTCTCCGGCAAGCGTTGGTAAGTTTGATGCTAAATGATCAGCGGCACATCAATGATTTCATTGGGGTAGAGATCAGTGCACGGCCTAGTGTGACGGTAAACTCTACCGTCTCCCCCTCATCTACTGTGCTGCTGCCCGTGCGGGCGAGCGTGACGACGGTGGGGTCGTCATCTCTGATGGTGACGGTAGTGCTGACATTGATCTCGGCAACGCCGGAAGGACGGGCATTATCCGGATCATCCGTGAAGGTTAACATCACTACCTCGTCCGGCTTGTCAGTGGCATCGTTTGATGAACTAACATATAGAAAAAGTAGAAGAAGCGGTGTTGCTCTCCGTGAGGGTAGAGTCATCGTGACAACCGTTTATCAATGTGATAGTTGTAAGACCTTTCCATCTTGTAAAGTTTGGCGTGGTTGCAGAACTATAGAAACAGATCCGAAACGGAGTTGGCTTTGACTGCGCTGTGGACAGTTTTAAAGTTTTACTCACAGGTGGCCTATTTGGATTTTCAGGAGAGAATCCTGAGGTTGTATTCCCAGTTAGTATTGATGCTGTTGCATCTTGCGCTGTGGCGTTTTGTGCAAAACCAGTCAGCAATAGCAGGGTCAAATAAAATAGAAAGCCCTCTAAAAGTACTGTTTATGGGGGGTGGGGTAAATTTTTGTTTTCTAGTTGCTTTAATCAGTGATTTTACGGTTTTTTGGTTTAATATTTCGCTTAATTACTATTTAAGTCGTAAATACAAAATAAAATACGAAATTACAAAATTTTTTTTATTTATCTAATCCAATAGTGGAGAACGAACTAATCTAATAAAGGTTGAACCACAAAGAATACAGAGAGATGACGGAAAATGAGAATATATTGTGTAAGGCTCTCAAATATTCTTTTTAGCTGCCTGATTGTGCCTTATCTTTGAGATATGAAGATTATTTGTATTGGTAGAAACTATGTGGAACATATTGAAGAGTTGGGCAATGAACGCCCCGAACATCCCATCATCTTCATGAAACCGGATACATCCCTTCTCAGAAATAATGAGCCGTTTTACTATCCCGATTTCTCCAACGATATTCATCATGAAATGGAGGTCTTAGTGAAAATAAAAAAGGAGGGTAAGTCTATTGATAAAGAATTTGCAAAGGACTACTATGACAAGGTTGGTCTGGGGATTGACTTTACCGCAAGAGATTGGCAGACTAAATTAAAAGCAAAAGGTTATCCCTGGGAAATTGCTAAAGCATTTAATGGTGCTGCACCCATCTCCCATTTTATTTCAAAAAGCGACACAGATGTAACTAACATCAATTTTAGGCTTGAAAAAAATGGGCAGGAAGTTCAAAACGGAAATACAGGGTTGATGCTTTGGCCTATAGACGAGATCATTTCCTATGTCAGCAAATTTATACTTCTAAAAAAGGGAGATATTATTTTTACCGGTACTCCAAAAGGGGTTGGCCCTGTGGACGCAGGCGACCGTTTGGTGGGATTTTTGGAAAATGAAAAGATGTTTGATTTTGAAATTAAATAACTATCTTAGACTAATGAAAAATGAAGAAAGAATCGTCGAGCTGTTAGCAGAAAGCCTTAAAAGGCAAGATCAGCAAGCAGACATTTTAACTCGACTCGTAGCTATTGTTTCTGAGCAGGGTAAAGATTTGCAAGATCAAAAAGTATTGTTGCAAAAAGTGGTAAGTTCCATAGAACACATGGCCGATATCTTTGAGTCTAAATTCATCCAGGTAAATGAGCATGAAAAAAGGATTACCCGGCTTGAAGACAAGCTATTCAATTGAATGAACATACACAATAAAAAAGTATATCAGTTCGTAGATCTGTCACCTCTATGTTTTCAGATAAGGTCAGGCCTCCTTATTTT
>JAPPDO010000302.1 GCA_028821635.1 Ekhidna sp. | reverse complement strand
CCCCCCCCCCCCCCCCCCCCCCCCCCCCCCCCCCCCCCCCCCCCCCCCCCCAACTACTCTCTTTATCATTATGGCTGTTTTCAGCTTTTTCATTTTGATACATTTTATATTTAACGTAATATGATTTAATAAGCCACAAAACTATAACGTATTTTTTAGAAATACAAATGAAAGAGGGAAATTTTTTAGTTTTTTGTGGGGGTTGTGTTTTTTTTGAGACGGTTTCCAGCCTCTTCATTCTGATAATCCCAAAATCAAGTAACTTCTATTCAAAACAGAATGAATTTTAGTGATACAAAACAACTCATTTTGATCATCTAATTTGAAAACTTACATCGGGGTCACGTTAGTGAGTCAACATAACCACAATAAATGCTATTTGTAATATTTAGGCTTCGCCTATGGTTCCTCCAAAATTCATAGGAAATTTTGGTGTCTCTTCCGTTTGTTTGATCTCGCCGAATGTACTCTCATATTTATTGACGTTGTCTTTCAGTGCTATAAGAAGGCGCTTAGCATGTTCAGGTGTGATCACAATTCTGGATTTGACTTTTGCTTTGGAAACTCCGGGCATCAGTCGGATGAAGTCTATAACAAATTCACTACTTGAATGAGCGATCATAGCCAAATTAGCATAGACACCCTCAGCAATTTCTTCTGAGAATTCTATGTTAATTTGGTTATTATTTGTTTTCGGTGGTTGTACTTGATTTTTTTTATTGTCACTCATGGCAAATTAGGCTTCGACTTCTTTGGTTCTAAACTCTTTACGAGAAGCAATAAGATTGTTATACTCTTCTTCTGAGTTTACAATATATTTACTATATTTTCTTGTTCCGGTTCCCGCAGGGATTAGGTGACCTACAATCACATTTTCTTTCAGTCCAATTAATGTATCGGCTTTACCTCTTATTGAGGCTTCACTCAATACTTTGGTTGTCTCTTGGAATGAGGCTGCGGAGATGAAGCTTTCGGTTCCAAGAGATGCTTGTGTGATGCCTTGAAGTGTTGGCTTACCTGTAGCAGGTTCAGCGTCTCTTACTTGCATTAGTTTCATATCCCTTCTTTTCAGGCTTGATGTCTCATCTCTCAGACTTTTTGCGTCAATGATCTGGCCGGCTTTGAAGTTCTCTGAATCTCCCGGATTTACAACGACTTTTTTGTCAAGCACGTTGTCATTTTCTTCCATGAAAACAAATCGATCAACTAACTGATTTGTCAAGAAACTGGTATCACCTGCATTCTCAATGATTACTTTCTGCATCATCTGACGAACAATTACCTCAATATGCTTATCATTTATCTTTACCCCCTGTAGCCTGTATACTTCCTGAATCTCATTCACCAGATACTCCTGGACGGCTGTTGGCCCTTTGATCTTCAAAATATCCGCTGGTGTAGTCGCACCGTCGGAAAGTGCATCTCCAGCCCTCACATAGTCATTGTCTTGTACAAGGATGTGTTTTGATAGTGAAACCATATAACGTTTTTTAATGCCATCTTTGGATTCAATATAAATCTCTCTTTTACCTCTTTTGATTCCTCCGTACTCAACAACGCCGTCAATTTCACTAACAACGGCAGGGTTAGATGGGTTTCTAGCCTCAAAGAGTTCGGTTACTCTTGGAAGACCTCCTGTAATATCTCTATTCTTGCCCGTTTTTCTTGGAATCTTAGCCAGTACCTGTCCGGGTTTCAATGTATCACCTTCATTTACGGCCAGATAAGACCCAACTGGCAAATTATAAGATTTCTGAGTTTCACCATCTTTATTAACAACTTCAATTGCGGGGTTCTTCGTCTTATCTTTCGTATCAATGATCACCTTCTCTCTATGTCCTGTCTGCTCATCCGATTCTTCTTTAAATGTAATGCCTTCAATGATTGAATCAAATGATGCAGTGCCTTCAAACTCAGACATGATCACAGCATTGTAAGGATCCCAGTAGCAAATCTCATCTCCTTTAGACACTTTGTCACCATCTTTCACTTTGAGGATCGCTCCGTAAGGAATATGGTTAGAAATTAGGTTTTTCTCCTTCTTGTCATCAAGGATTCTAATTTCACCCGACCTTACCATTACTACTTCAACGCTTTTACCCTCTTCGTTTGTAGACTTTACGGTTCTCAATTCATCAAATTCAATGACACCATCAAATTTTGCTTTAATATTCGCATCTACGGCGATGTTGGATGCAGTGCCTCCTACGTGGAAAGTTCTTAAAGTAAGCTGAGTGCCGGGCTCACCTATTGACTGGGCAGCAATTACTCCGACTGCCTCTCCTGTATGCGACATCTTTCCGGTGGAAAGGTTTCTACCATAGCACTTTGAACAGACTCCCTGATGAGTTTCACATATTAATACTGATCTAATCTCTACTTTATCAATTGCTGAGTTGTCTATGTGGTCGGCAATCTCTTCTGAGAACTCTTGCCCGGATTCAATAATTAATTTATCAGAAATTGGATCATAAATGTCATGTACAGATACCCTTCCAAGGATTCTTTCAGAGAGAGCTTCAACAATTTCTTCATTATCCTTCAAGGCTGAAACAGAGAGGCCTCTTAGTGTTCCACAGTCTTCTTCATTAATTACAACATCCTGTGCAACGTCCACAAGCCTTCTTGTTAAATAACCTGCATCAGCAGTTTTAAGTGCTGTGTCCGCAAGTCCTTTTCTGGCACCGTGAGTTGAAATGAAGTATTCAATTACGTCCAATCCTTCTTTAAAGTTTGAAAGAATTGGATTTTCAATGATCTCTCCGATGGATCCTTGGAGATTTTTCTGAGGTTTTGCCATCAATCCTCTCATGCCGCCCAGTTGACGAATTTGCTCCCTTGATCCTCTTGCACCTGAGTGCATCATCATATAGATCGAGTTAAAGCCTTGATCGTCCTCCTCCATCTGAGTCATCAGAGAGTTTGTTAATTGGGTATTGGTTCTTGTCCAGATGTCAATAACCTGATTATACCTTTCATTATCTGTGATGAGACCTGTCCAATAGTTTTGCCATACGCCGTCTACTTCTTCCTTAGCTTGTGCTATTAGTTTCTCTTTTTCTTCAGGAATTGCGATGTTATCCAGTCCCATGGAGAGACCTCCCTGATAGGCCATTTTAAATCCAAGATCTTTTATATTGTCTAGGAAGTGTGCAGTTCTTGCCATTCCTGAAATTTTGAAGACATTAGCGATGATCTTCTGAAGCTTTTTCTTGGTTAAAAGCTCATTTAAATAGCCGACTTTCTCCGGTACAGCTTCATTAAAAAGAACCCTGCCTGCGACTGTTTCAATAATTTTACTCTCAAGCTCGCCATTCTCATTTCTTACTTTAGTTCTTAACTTAATATAGGCATGCTGAGAAATTTGCTTTTCGTTCAGTGCTATAATTACTTCTTCATGAGAATAGAAAATCTTACCTTCTCCCGGGACTTGCTCTTTTTCTATACTCCTTCTTCCTTTTGTAATGTAATAAAGGCCTAAGACCATATCCTGTGAAGGTACTGCAATCGGTGCCCCATTTGCCGGATTTAAGATATTGTGAGATGAGAACATTAACAGAGAGGCTTCCAGAATTGCTTCATGACCAAGCGGCACGTGAACAGCCATCTGATCACCGTCAAAGTCAGCATTGAATGCAGTACAAGCAAGTGGATGTAACTGAATTGCCTTACCCTCGATTAATTTGGGCTGAAATGCCTGAATACCTAATCTGTGGAGTGTGGGGGCCCTGTTAAGCAGCACAGGATGTCCTTTTAACACGTTCTCGAGGATGTCCCAAATTACAGAATCTTTTCTATCAACGATTTTTTTAGCTGACTTGACCGTCTTAACAATACCTCTCTCTATTAGCTTTCTGATAATGAAGGGTTTGAAAAGCTCGGCAGCCATATTCTTGGGAAGTCCACACTCATGCATTTTCAATTCCGGACCCACAACGATTACAGACCGACCGGAATAGTCAACTCGCTTTCCAAGTAGATTTTGACGGAATCGACCTTGCTTTCCTTTGAGCATATCACTCAAAGATTTGAGTGCTCTGTTACCGTCAGATCTTACTGCATTGACTTTTCTTGAATTGTCGAATAATGAGTCAACGGCTTCCTGAAGCATTCTTTTCTCATTTCTAAGGATTACCTCCGGTGCTTTTATGTCAATAAGTCTTTTAAGGCGATTATTTCTGATGATAACCCTCCTGTAAAGGTCATTCAAGTCGGAGGTAGCAAATCGGCCTCCATCTAAAGGAACCAGCGGGCGCAATTCCGGAGGAATCACGGGAACCATCTTCACTATCATCCATTCCGGCTTGTTCTCAATTCTTGTTTTAGCGTCTCTAAATGCTTCTACTACTCGAAGTCTTTTTAGTGCTTCTGCTTTTCTCTGCTGAGAAGTATCCGTTGCGGCCTGGTGCCTCAATTCGTAAGAGAGTTCATCTAATTGGGTCCTTGCTAGGAGCATTTTAAGTGCGTCAGCACCCATTTTTGCGATGAACTTGTTTGGATCATCATCATCCAACATCTCGTTTTCTCTTGGAAGTTTATCTAAAATATCCAAGTACTCCTCTTCGGTCAGAAAGTCTAATTTAGAAACCCCATCTTCTTCCTTAACTCCGGGCTGAATCACAATGTATCTTTCGTAGTAGATGATTTGATCTAATTTCTTAGTAGGAATTCCTAAAAGGTATCCAATCTTATTTGGCAAAGATTTAAAATACCAAATGTGGGCCACAGGGACTACCAATTCGATATGCCCCATTCTCTCTCTCCTTACTTTCTTCTCAGTGACTTCAACCCCACATCTATCGCAGATAATTCCTTTATATCTGATCCTTTTATACTTGCCGCAATGACACTCCCAATCTTTAACCGGACCAAAGATTCTTTCGCAGAAAAGACCACCCATCTCAGGCTTGTATGTCCTGTAGTTGATGGTTTCAGGCTGTGTCACCTCCCCGTATGAGCCTTCCAGAATAGACTCCGGAGAAGCCAGACTGGTGATAACTCTTGAGAATTCGTTATGGATTTTTTTATTTTTTCTAAACGCCATATTTGTATCAGTAAGTCCTCTCGCTACTGTTCAAGAGGATAGTTATTTAAATTTTAGTCTAAAGTAATTTCAAGTGCTAATCATCTCAGTTCATGGATCAATACATTGAACGATTCGGGTATGTTTGGCTTGTTCATATTCTCTCCTTTAACAATAGCTTCATAAGCTTTCGCTCTTCCAATCACATCATCTGATTTTATTGTGAGAATTTCTTGAAGAACATTAGCTGCACCAAAGGCTTCAAGTGCCCATACCTCCATCTCTCCGAAACGCTGACCTCCAAATTGAGCTTTACCTCCAAGTGGCTGCTGCGTGATAAGTGAGTAAGGCCCAATACTTCTTGCGTGCATCTTGTCATCAACAAGGTGGCCTAATTTTAACATATATATTACGCCAACCGTGACTAGTTGATCAAATCTTTCGCCTGTTAGCCCATCGTACAAGTGAGTGCGGCCAAAGTTTGGCAATCCGGCCTCTTTCAATTCGTTCTGAACTTCATCTTCAGTGGCTCCATCAAAAATTGGAGTAGCGTATTTCTTTTCCAGCCTCATGCCGGCCCATCCAAGAACGGTCTCATAAATCTGACCTATATTCATTCTGGAAGGTACACCTAGCGGATTCAATACAATATCAACAGGTGTTCCATCTTCACTGAATGGCATGTCTTCTTCTCTGACAATTTTCGCTACTACACCTTTATTGCCATGTCGTCCTGCCATTTTATCGCCCACTTTCAATTTACGCTTCTTGGCAATGTAGACTTTTGCGAGCTTCACAATGCCCGCAGGCAATTCGTCCCCTACTTCCAGTGTGAATCTTTCCCTCTTGAATAAACCTGAAATATTATTTCTGTGCCCAATATAATTTTTAACCATTTTAAGGATTAGAGCATCTGTATATTCATCTCCTGTCCAATCCTCAATGATTAAGTCAGAAATGAGGTTTGCTTCTTCAGGAACGTTGTAGTTGCTTTCATCTCTATACTTGTTCTCGGGGGGGAAAAGGTTAGCTTCAATGTTTTTCCTGGAGAACTTGACACCTTTGCTCATCACTTGCTCACCAAATTTGTGCTTAATTCCCTGACAATTCTTTCCTTCCAGAAGTTTTGTCAATTTTTCAACCATGGTTTCTCTAGCTTCAGTGAGCTTTTGGCTATATTTATTTTTAAGAAGTTCAACCTCTTTCTTGGCTTTGGCTCTTACATCCTTGTCCTTCTTAGGCCTGGAAAAGAGTTTAGTGTCAATCACAATCCCTTTCAGGGATGGTGGAGCTTTCAAAGAAGCATCTTTCACGTCACCAGCCTTGTCACCAAATATTGCTCTTAAAAGCTTCTCCTCCGGCGTTGGGTCTGACTCTCCTTTTGGAGTAATCTTACCGATCAGGATGTCTCCTTCTTTAATCTCTGCTCCAATGTGGATGATTCCATTTTCATCAAGGTTTTTAACTGCCTCTTCTGAAACGTTAGGAATCTCACTCGTAAATTCCTCTTCACCTCTTTTCGTATCTCTTACCTCAAGTTCAAATTCTTCAACGTGAATTGAAGTAAAAATATCTTCTCTGACTACTCTTTCTGAGATTACAATTGCATCCTCAAAGTTGTATCCTTGCCAAGGCATAAATGCCACTTTCATATTGATCCCCAGTGCCAACTCCCCATTTTCTGTTGCAAAACCTTCGCATAATGGCTGACCTTTCTGAACCTTATCCCCCTTCTTTACTATTGGCTTAAGGTTAATACAAGTATCTTGGTTGGTTCTTCTAAATTTAACCAAGTCGTAGGTCACTGAGGACTTATTGAATGAAGTGATTTCCTCCTCTTCAGCAAGAACATAACTTGCTATGATCTTATTCGCATCTACGTAATCAATTACTCCGGAGCCTTCCGCTCTAATTAACGATCTTGAATCAAGTGCGACCCTTCTTTCCAGCCCTGTTCCGACGATAGGAGCCTGAGGTCTCATTAACGGGACGGCTTGACGCTGCATGTTTGATCCCATCAAGGCCCTGTTTGCGTCATCATGCTCAAGGAATGGGATCATTGATGCTGCAACGGATACAATTTGGTTGGGTGCTACGTCCATGTAGCTTATTTTATCGTCTTCACAAAGCGGGAAGTCGCCTTCAAAGCGTGCTTTAACTTTATTATTCAGAAATTTACCCTTATCAGAGAGTGGCGCATTTGCCTGCGCAATGTTGTATGTGTCTTCTTCTTCGGCCGTTAGGTATTTCACATTACCCGACATATCCACCTTCCCTCGGGCCACTTCTCTGTATGGGGTCTCAATAAATCCCATTTGGTTCACTTTTGCGTGAACACAAAGTGAAGAGATTAAACCAATGTTAGGACCTTCCGGCGTTTCGATAGTGCAAAGCCGGCCATAGTGCGTGTAGTGAACATCTCGTACTTCAAAACCTGCTCGTTCTCTCGATAGACCTCCGGGGCCTAAGGCTGACATCCTTCTTTTGTGTGTTACTTCTGCTAATGGATTAGTTTGATCCATGAATTGGGACAATTGGTTGGTGCCAAAGAAGGAATTGATCACCGAGGAGAGTGTTCTTGCATTGATCAAATCAACTGGTTTAAAGTCTTCATTATCGCGGACGTTCATTCGCTCTTTTATGGTTCGAGCCATTCTGGAAAGGCCAGTGCCAAATTCAGAATACAACTGCTCTCCAACCGTTCTAACTCTTCTATTACTCAAATGGTCAATGTCATCAATTACAGTTTTACTATTGATTAAACTGATGAGGTATTTAATGATAAGGATAATATCTTCAGTGGACAGTACTCTTCTATCCCAATCTTTATCCATGTTCAGTTTCTTGTTGATTCTGTATCTGCCAACTTCACCTAAATCATATCTCTTGTCGGAGAAGAAGAGACTGGTAATAATATCTCTTGCCGTTTGTTCGTCAGGGGCATCTGTATTTCTTAGCTGTCGGTAAATCTGCTCGACGGCTTCTTTCTCTGAGTTTGAATTGTCTTTTTGAAGTGTATTATAAATGATTGAGTACTCCGCAATATTCACATCCTTTCTGTGTAGAATCACTGATTTGGCACCAGAATTAAGGATTATGGCGATATC
Organism: Ekhidna sp.; assembly: GCA_028821635.1. Lineage (GTDB taxonomy): Bacteria > Bacteroidota > Bacteroidia > Cytophagales > Cyclobacteriaceae > Ekhidna. Next base: position 2,784 of record JAPPDO010000302.1, on the reverse strand, counting down.
ATCTTCATCTATAATACCATCCCTTTCAAGAACTACCTCATTTCTATCAATGGAAACCACCTCTCCGGTATCTTCATCCACGAAATCTTCTGTCCATGTTCTCAGAACCCTTGCGGCTAACCTTCTTCCAGCGGCCTTCTTTAGCTCCTTCTCGGTAGCCTCAACTTCTTCAGATAAACCAAATAGGTCTAAGATTTCTTTATCAGATCCATATCCAATAGACCTTAAAAGTGTTGTAATCGGAAATTTCTTTTTTCGATCAATATAAGCATACATAACGTTATTAACGTCGGTAGCAAATTCAATCCATGATCCTCTAAAGGGAATAATTCTTGCACTGTATAGTAATGTGCCATTTGTATGCTTGCTGTGTGCAAAGAAAACTCCGGGCGATCTGTGAAGCTGAGACACAATTACCCTTTCCGCTCCGTTGATTATAAAAGACCCCTTCTCGGTCATGTAGGGTATGTTTCCTAAAAATACCTCTTGTTCGATTGTCTCAAAATCCTCATTTTCTTCATCATTGCAAAGAAGTCTTAGTTTAGCCTTTAAAGGAACAGAGTATGTTAATCCTCTTTCAATGCACTCCTGAATGCTATATTTTGATGGATCAACGGTGTAATCCACGAACTCCAGCACAAAATTCTCCCTAGAATCGGTAATTGGAAAGTTTTCCATAAATACCTTGTAAAGTCCTTCACCCTCTTTTCTCTCTGCGGGGGTATCTAACTGGAAAAAGTCAATAAACGATTTTAGTTGGACATCCAGAAAATCTGGATAATCTATCACTAATTTAATGGAAGAAAAGTTGATTCTCCCGTTTTTAATTGTAGCCAAATTTTACAGAGTTTTAATTTGAAAATTTTAAAGAACTTTTAGTATTACATACAAATAAACAAGCAACTGACCTTTGAGATGTCGGGCCCAAACTAAATTAAGCTATAGCTAATTACTTCAACTCTACTTCTGCGCCAGCTTCTTCAAGTTGCTTTTTAAGACCTTCAGCCTCATCTTTGGCAGCTCCCTCTTTTACTGCTTTGGGAGCATTATCAACTAATCCTTTTGCTTCTTTGAGCCCGATTCCGGTGAGTTCTTTAACTAACTTCACAACAGCTAGTTTAGCTCCACCCGGTGATTTCAAGATAACATCAAATGAAGATTTCTCTTCAACTACGCTTTCATTTCCTGCACCATCTCCACCTGCTGCCACCGTAGGACCTACAGCTGCTACCGCAGGCTCAATACCATACTCGTCTTTAAGGATATTAGCTAGTTCACTTACCTCTTTCACTGAAAGGTTTACTAACTGTTCTGCAAATTCTTTTAAGTCTGCCATTTTATATTAAGTGTTATTTCTGTTAAAATTTTATTCTTCTTTTCTTGAAAGTGTTTTAACAATACCTGCCAGCGTTTGCTCTCCACTCTGTAAAAGAGAAAGAACATTTTTCGCAGGAGATTGTAATAATGTAATGATCTCGCCAATAAGTTCTTGTTTGGACTTCAGATTAGCAAGAACCCCTAACTGATCTTCACCAATAAATAAATCTGAGCCTATTGAAGCAGCTTTTAGTGTTGGTCTTCCCCTTGGGTCTTCTTTCTTGAAGTTCTTCATAATCTTAGCGGGGACACTTGCATTCTCATTAACGAACATGATTCCTGAAGTTCCTTTCAAAACTTTGTGTAGAGATGAAAAATCTCCCTCAATATTCCCAAGTGCTTTCTTTATAAAGGTATTCTTCACCATTTTATACTCCACACCTTTCTTATAACACATTTCTCTGAACTTATTCACTTCAGCAACTGTAAATCCAGAGGTATCAGTTATGTAGAAGTGATCTGTTCCCTCAAGCTTTTCAGCAAGATCACTTACTAATTGTGCCTTTTCTTCTCGTTTCATGACCTCTATATGCTTCCTATGCTACTTTTATCTATTGAAATACCGCTGCTCATCGTACTTGATAAAGTGATTGACTTAAAATATGTCCCCTTTGCTGAAGAGGGCTTTAACTTGGAAACAGTTTGCAGCATTTCAAGTGCATTCTCTCTTATCTTATCAGAATGGAAAGATACCTTACCAATACTTGTATGAATAATGCCAAATTTATCAACTTTAAAGTCAATTTTTCCAGCTTTAACTTCAGTAACCGTTTGCGCAATATCCATTGTTACAGTACCGGATTTAGGATTGGGCATCAAACCTCTTGGCCCCAAGATTCTACCTAACTTACCCACCTGTACCATTACAGTGGGCATGGTAATGATTACATCAATATCCGTCCATCCACCTTCAATTTTCTTAATATACTCATCTAAACCAACATGGTCAGCACCGGCATATTTAGCTTCTTCTTCTTTGTCCGGAGTGCATAACACCAACACTCTCACTTCTTTCCCTACTCCGTGGGGGAGGGAGACAACTCCTCGAACCATTTGATCTGCTTTTTTCGGATCGACACCGAGTCTGATGTCTATATCTACTGATGCGTCAAACTTTGAGAAGGTAATCTCTTTTACAAGTTTCGAGGCATCTTCTAGCGAATATTCTTTGCCGACTTCTAATAGTTCCTGAGTTTTTTTTTGATTTTTAGTAAGCTTTCCCATCTATCTATATTATTCTGTTAAGAAGCGTTATCCGAAACCTTGACACCCATACTCTTGGCCGTGCCTGCTACTATCTTCATAGCGGATTCAATACTGAATGCGTTGAGATCGGGGAGTTTTTTCTCCGCAATGGCCTGTACTTCATAACCTGATCTCCATCCAACTCTAGCTCTGTCCGGTTCT
>JAPPDO010000371.1 GCA_028821635.1 Ekhidna sp. | reverse complement strand
TTTGCTTCGTGGATACTTGTGCCAACCTTTGCCATTTTAAGCCTCAAGTTAGATCATATTCTAAAAAGATGAGACCTTTGGATGTAAAGATTAACAAAAGGCTAGGGTGTTGTAACTTAAAACATGAGCTATGAAGTAAGTTCTTCCTACGCGCCAGCTTTAGTGATTTAGCCGTAAGCCGTCGCACACGTAAAAGTACCTTCTTCAAAGCGATCAACACTTTGATAGGCTGAAACCCGCTATCTGATAACATTGATTTTATTATCCTGTTAATTTCCCGTTACTTAAACTGCCACTATCTATAGCAAAGGATTCAAATTAGTGGAGTTAAGTTGAATGGGGTATACTCGGTTATAACAAGTTATTCTCCAAAGATGGAGGCATGTTTGATAAAATTTAGCCTTGCTTGCAGGAGGGTTAAAGTGTACGCTTAACTTCTTCTATTTCAAAACCTTCAATAACATCACCAATCTTTACATCATTAAAATTCTTGATACTTAGACCACACTCGTATCCGTTCTTCACTTCGTTTACGTCATCTTTAAACCTTTTGAGTTGATCAATTTCTCCAGTGTATGTTACAACTCCATCTCTGATCAAGCGTACCTGATTTGATCGCTTCACCGTTCCATCCGCTACATAACAGCCGGCAACGGTACCGATTTTAGAAATCTTGAATACCTCTCTAACTTCAATACTACTGGTGATTACCTCTTTGCTCGTGGGCTTGAGCATTCCTTCCATTGCGTCTTTCACATCATTAATTGCATCATAAATGATCGAATAAAGTCTGATTTCTATCTCTTCTGCCTCAGCGAGCTTTCTAGCTCCTGCAGATGGACGCACTTGGAAACCAACAATCACGGCATCTGAGACTGATGCTAACAAGACATCTGACTCTGAAATTTGCCCTACTGCTTTATGAAGGATATTTATTTGGACTTCCTCTCGTGGGAGTTTCAACAACGAATCTGAGAGTGCTTCGATGGAGCCATCTACATCTCCTTTAATGATAATATTAAGTTCTTTGAAGGTTCCTATGGCAAGCCTTCTTCCAATTTCATCAAGCGTAATATGCTTCTTCGTCCGAATACTTTGTTCACGTAGCAACTGCTCTCTTTTCGTTGCTATTTCTCTTGCTTCCCTGTCGCTTTCCATCACATTGAACTTATCTCCAGCCTGTGGAGCTCCATCTAAACCAAGCATTTGAACAGGTGTTGAGGGTCCTGCTTCAATGACTTTATGCCCTCTGTGGTCAAACATGGCTTTAACTTTTCCAAAATAAGACCCTGCAAGTAATATATCACCTACTTTTAATGTGCCGGCCTGAACCATAATTGTGGACATATATCCTCTGCCTTTATCCAGCGAGGCTTCAACTACTGAACCTGTAGCTGCTTTTTTGGAATTTGCTTTTAGCTCAAGCAACTCGGCCTCTAAAAGTACTTTATCTAAAAGTTCATCAATACCTTCACCTGTCTTAGCGGATACATGCTGACATTGATATTTCCCGCCCCAATCTTCTACGAGAACGTTGATATTGGAGAGATCTTCTTTTATCTTCTCGGGATGAGCATTGGACTTATCAATTTTATTTATGGCGATTACTATTGACACTCCTGCAACCCTAGCATGGTTGATTGCCTCTTTCGTTTGGGGCATTACGGAGTCGTCTGCTGCTATTACAATGATTGCAACATCCGTAATTTTAGCTCCTCTGGCTCTCATGGCCGTAAATGCCTCATGGCCGGGCGTATCAAGAAAAGCGATGCGTTTGCCGCTTTCGGTCATCACATCATACGCTCCAATGTGCTGTGTGATTCCGCCGGCTTCTCCTTCAGTCACTTTAGCATCTCTTATGTAGTCAAGTAGTGAGGTTTTCCCATGATCAACGTGCCCCATGATTGTTACGATGGGTGCTCTTTCATCTAATTGGTCTGCATCATCCTTAACTTCTACTACTTCCGTTTCTTCTTTGGACTCAGAGAAATCAACTTCATAGCCAAACTCATCGGCAATTACTGTTATTGTCTCGGCATCTAATCGCTGATTGATGGATACAAAGATCCCGATTGACATACATGCAGTGATTATATCATTGGCCGTCACGTCCATTAATGAGGCGAGGTCGCTTGCTGAAATAAACTCGGCGACTTTCAGTGTTTTAGAGGCTTTCTGAGCCTGGAGTTGCCTCTCCTCTTCTGCCTCTGCTTTGGCACTTCTTTTGTCTTTTCTGTATTTAGATCTTTGAGAGGCAGTGCTTCCACTACTGCTGCTTAGCTTGGCAAGTGTTGCCTTAATTTTATCTTGTATTTCTTTGTCTGATAGTTCTTCTGTCTTTCTTTCAGGGGAGAATCTTCTTCTATCAAACCGTCTGTTATTTCCTTGTCCTTGCAGTGGCCGGGGACCCTGACCTTGCGGGCGGGGTCTTTCAGATTGAATTCGTTTTCTTGGTCTCTTTTTTCTGTCTTGACTAGCATCAGAGGAAGCCACAGGCTTTGGCTTTTCTGCTGGGAGATCAATTTTATCCAAAACTTTCAAACCTCTCAAAGAATCGGCTTTCCCTTCGATGACTTCTTTCTTTTGGCTTTCTTCTTTCTTTTCGTTGAGTTCAATTTTGCCGACTACTTTAGGGGCTTCAATTCTGGTTTTAGCAGAAATCTTTTCGGGCGTGGCATCTGTACCGCCTACATTATCTTTTATTAAGATTCTCTCGTCTTCGGACTTTTCTTTAACCGTTGGGTTATCGGCTTTTATGATCAAATCATCAATATTGCCTCCAATAGTGAGCTCTGAGGCTTCTTCTTTGTCATGAGCACTGTTCGCAAAATTGCGGGCCAACATATCATATTGATCCTGTGGAATCTTAGCGTTTGGGTTAGCATCAACATCGTGGCCTTTCTCTTTTAGAAAATCCAGGATCGTATTTTTACCTATGTTTAGCTTTCGTGCTACCTGACTTAATCTATATTCTGCCATAAAAACCTTTCAAAATTACTATTATTCAAACTCTCGGCTGAGAACCTGAATAACTTCATGCACTGTCTCCTCTTCCAGGTCTGTTCTTCTAATAAGATCTTCAGCCCCTAACTTTAATATGCTCTTTGCGGTATCCAGCCCTACTCTCTTTAATTCATCAATAATCCAATCTTCTAATTCGTCTGTAAATTCATCAAGATCTACATCCTCTTCAGAAAATTCATCCAACTCCCTGAATACATCTATTTCCATCCCTACCAACTTGCTTGCAAGCTTGATATTTTGCCCTCCTTTTCCAATCGCCAACGATACTTGATCAGGTTTCAGATAAACTGCAACTCTGTCTCGATCTTCGGAGATATTCATACTGGTAATTTTGGCAGGGCTAAGGGATCTGGCAAGGTATAGTTCGAGATTATCAGTAAAATTGATTACATCTATGTTTTCATTCTGAAGCTCTCGAACTATTGAGTGAATCCTTGACCCTTTCATACCTACACATGCTCCCACCGGGTCGATCCTATCATCATACGATTCTACAGCCACTTTTGCTCTCTCGCCAGGCTCGCGAACGACGTTTTTGATGGTAATCAAACCATCATAAACTTCAGGAACCTCTGCTTCAAAAAGCCTTTCTAAGAAGGTTGGTGAAGTTCTGGATAAGATGATTTTTGGATTTCCGTTAACCATCTCTGCCCGATGAACAATCGCTCTAATAGAATCACCCTTTCTGTATCTATCTTTTGGTATTTGCTCGCTCTTGGGAATGGTTAGCTCGTTACCTTCTGCGTCAATTAATAAGACTTCTCTGCTTAATATTTGGTAAACTTCACTATGGATGATCTCCCCTACTAAATCCTTGTATTTTTCAAAAAGAATATCCTTTTCCAGGTCTTTAATTTTTTGGATAAGTGTTTGCCTGGCTGTCATAACGGCTCTTCTCCCAAAATGCTCTAACTTAATTTCTTCGGCAACCTCTTCTCCAATTTCAAAATCCGGTTCAATTTGAGTTGCTTCTGACAGGCTTATTTTATCGTGATCCCAGATGTCTTCCGAGTTGTCATCGACTATTTCTCTGAATCTCCAGATTTCTAAGTCTCCATTATCCACATTAATGACAATGTCGAAGTTATCATCCGTCTCATATTTTTTCCGAATCATTGTTCTGAACACATCCTCCAAAATTCTAATCATTGTAGGACGATCTATGTTATTGTCTCTTGCGAAATCCGCAAACGAATCAATTAATACTGATGCTTCCATCTTTAGCTATTTAATCACTTAAATAATACTTTTATGATTGATTTTTCAACCTGATCCCAGCTTATATGCTTAACTTTATCTTTCTCAGCCAGCAGAATACTCTCCTCTGAGACTCCCTTTAACTCTCCTTCCAATTTTTGACCACTCTTCAAATCAATAGTCAGTTGTCTACCGATATTTTTCTTGTATTGTCTGCTCTTTCCCAATGGAAAATCAAGTCCGGGAGAGGATACTTCTAGTGTATACTTACCATCAATCAAGTTCACTTCTTCCATTTTATTACCAATCTCTTGATTTATCTTTCCACATTTATCTATGGTCAGGCTAGTGTCATCATCCACAAATACGAGTATTTTCTTATTTCCGGAAGATCCCTTAATTTTAACATCTACAAGAAATAAATCTTTATGATCCTCCAATATCTTTTCTACTAACTCTTTAACCTTTTCTTCTTCCAAATTTCCACACAATAAAAGAGGGGACTAGATGCCCCCTGAATTGTTATTTCAAAAGTATATTGCAAAGTTATTAAAGTACGCCTTTGTGCAGCCAATTAAATGTAAAATTGTTTGTAATCATTAACAATGAATATCATTCAATAGATTGATTATCAATAATAAGATAACTACTGATATGATTTACCGGGCTTTTGAATACCGGAATTTGAATCCCTCTTATGCATTATGGAAATGTTTCTAAAACCGGAAAGGCATCTCCGCCCACTTAGATTTAGAGGTAATCAGCTTAGTATTAACATTTGATTCTATGGCTTTGGGCAACAGAAGTTGGTCGTTAAATAAAGTCAAAAATTAATATGCAGAATGATCCTGAACTAAACCCCAGATATTTGGGTAAAATATCATCTGACTTTGTAAAAGTGGCGGAAAGCCTTAAAGAGGCTTCTTATGCGATACGCAAGCAGGGGTTTTCAAAATTCCCTGTTTTTCCTATGTGTCAAATTGAACAACCCGTTGGTCAGATGTTGATGGAAATAGGACAAGCTGAAAACGAATGGCATTACTTTGCTTCTTTCTCAGAAGAGTTTCTGCAAAGAGGGCTCATTATTGATGAAGAGACTTTTCAAGAAAGCTACAAGGACCCTGATGAGTTTTGCTGCCTGTTTGTGATTGATCGGGAGTTTACCAACTTCGTGTTTGTGCCTTACCCGATTGATTAGTCATTGATGGTGACGTTCCATCAACTTCGCTTCTATATTTTCGAGTTTCAGATCCTTAACAGCAAGGAGCACCAAAAGATGATAGAGTAAATCTGCTGACTCCTCAATAAGTAAATCCTTATTATTATCCATAGCCTCAAGAATCACCTCTGTAGCTTCCTCTCCAACTTTTTGAGCGATTTTCTTTGTCCCATTTGTAAACAGAGCGGCGGTATACGAATCTTCACGCGGATTGTCTTTTTTATCCTGAATGATGCCCTGCAATTCATGCAAAAATCCGGCAGGCTCTTTCTTGCCAAAGCAGGTGTAAGCTCCGGTGTGACAGGTTTCTCCTTTAGGAATCACCTTGATAAGGTAAGCGTCTTTATCGCAATCCAACTGAATACTGACAAGATTGAGGAAGTTACCGGAAGTTTCACCTTTAGTCCATAATCGCTGCTTTGAGCGACTGAAAAAGGTCACTTTGCCCTCCTTTTTGGTTTTAGCCAGTGCCTTCTCATTCATGTAGCCCAGCATAAGTACCTGATTGGTTTGAGCGTGCTGGATGATTGCGGGGATTAAATCTGATTTTAACTCTCGGATTTTAGCTTTTGGATTTGTCATTTTCTAATGATTATAGGGCTAGGGTTAGTCGTGCTCAAAAATAAGTTTAACTAGCTAAAACAGTATGTGAGGTGCAGATTTGTAGAATGAAACCTTTGCACATAAAGATTAACGAAAGGCTCCAATGTTATAAATTAAAGGCATGAGTTGTTAATCAAGTTCTCCTTATGCCAGCTTTAGCGATGTAAGCGTAAGCCGTTGCATACGCAAGAGCACCTTAGCAGAAGGGACGTAATGTGTTAATCAGCAAGCAGCGGTACAAAGTAGAGCGTACCTTTGAGAGTATGAAAAAGTGGTCTGGTTCAGGCACCTACAGGTATGAAGGCATAGCAAAATACATACTCAACACGTGTTAGAGGCCATCCTCCATAATATAAAGTGCAGTTCGGGTTTAGCAGTAATATGGGAGAGGTGCGTTTAATGATAAAGCGGGGTTAAAACAACAGATTTAATCAGGATATGCCGTGTAGCAAAAAGTCGACTAGATGGTGATCAATTTTTGAGCGGTAATCAAAAGATAATAAAATGAGACTGTTCATACAAGGGTCTCGAACCGCTGCGTGGAAACGTCCCGCATTGATAAGATCAACTTATTTTAGGACGAGGCACGAAAAGAGGTCAGAGGTCATCAGAATGAGGTCGGAGGTCACCGGAATGGAGAATTGAGTTTCAACTTTAGGTTTTATATTTTAAATATTTTTTCGACTGTGAATAAGTTTAGAAAGCCTTAGAAATGATACTGAATGAATAAGCCTACGTTTAAGTCAATATATTTTTGTGTGCAGACACTGAAGATTAAAGAAACAATATGGAAATAGGAGTAGTCGTATCTATTATAATAACTTTAGTGTTGGCGTTCATTCCTTATCTTAGAAACAGGTATCTGCACGGTTCAAAATTGACAATGGAAATGGATCTTATTAGCTTTTTAAGTGTACAAATAGGAACAAGCCCAAAAAATGAAGTACTTACGAAAGATGGTATTAGTTATATTGACGGGAATAATGCTATCAGGTTTTTTGAACTAACATGGAAATTTAAACTAATAATGAGAAATAACTCTGATAATACTGCATACTATCCAAAAGTATATTTCGATAAATCAAAGCCAAAATTCACAAAAATTGATCCATTGAATGAATGAAAACCTTTAAATAATTCGGAGCATGTAGGATTAAAGGCAGAGTATTCAAAGATAAGAACGTCGGGGAGAAGATAGAACTACAGCGGCCGAAACTAAGCTACCGGCTGAACTAAAAGATGTGAAAATTCTTATTGAATCAAAAAATGGAAAAGGGAGAAAGTTTTATACGCTTTATTCTATTAAGGAAGATAAAAATGAATTTATACAAACTATGCCGAAAGCATTTAAACAATAACCAAAATCAAACATAATGAAAGTAGATAAATTTACAAAAATCATATTGACTGTTATTGCAGCTAATCTGACAATTTTGACGGTTAAAAATCTGGATTTAATCCCAAAAGCTTATGCTAATGAATCCACGAAAAACTTGGAATTAATCCCGAATCTTAATTACGGATTAGTGCCTCTAAATGAAGATGGAGCCATTAGTGTTAAACTTAGTGCTTATGATGAGATTGATGTTAATATTGTTGGGATAGATACTTATGATAACTTAGATGTAGATATTAACGGAATTGCAGATATCAACATAGCTGAGGTTGGTGGAGGACACGTTTGGCATGGAGGACCTATTTCTGTAGAAGTAGATTGACAAGACCAATGATATTTATCAGTTGGTTCAGGATAAACAGCATATTTAAGAAAACCAAACAAAAGGAGTTAGGATTATAAATATGACCACAAAATCAACTAAAATAGTTGACTTCATTTCAGGATTTGAGATTAAATCAACCCCTGAAGAAGTGGAAGCAGTACAAATTTTCTCTAAGCAGCTAGTTGAGGATTATGGGTATTCAAAAAAGCAAATAACAACACACCCACAATTTAGGGTTAAAGCTCGCCCTTCTGATACAAGAGGAAAGTATCCCGTTGATATTGCGGTATTTAAAAGTTTTGAAAAAAAGAACGAAGACGTTTATATTATTGTAGAATGTAAGAAGGGAAATAGAAAAGATGGACTTGAGCAATTAAAAGATTACCTAAGGTTCTCCCGTGCCAGCCTTGGCGTTTGGTTTAACGGACATGAGAGATTGTTCTTAAGAAAATATGAAAAAGAGGGCACAGTAATATTTGATGAGATTCCAAACATTCCCAAAGTTAATCAAAGAGTTGAGGACATTGGTAGATTCAAAAGAAGAGAATTGGTTGGTACCCATAACCTAAAAGCTATTTTCAAATCTATTAGAAATCACCTAGCGGCAAATACAGTAGGAGCCACAAGAGATGAAGTTTTAGCACAACAACTTATCAATCTTATTTTTTGTAAACTCTATGATGAGAAGTATACCCATCCAGATGATAATGTAAGATTTCGTGCAGGCGTGAACGAATCAAGTAAAGAAGTCGAGGATAGAATAAGAGCACTATTTAACGAAGTTAAAGAAGGTCAAAAAGAAGTTTTTGAAAAGGAAGATAGGATAACTTTAGATACCAATTCGATTGCTTATGTTGTAGGCGAACTTCAAAACTATTCTTTAATGAATAGTGAAAGAGATGTCGTAGCTGATGCTTTTGAAGCATTCATTGGACATGCTCTTAAAGGAGGTCAGGGACAATTTTTTACACCCAGAAACGTCGTAAAAATGGTTGTCGACATTTTACGGCCAACAGAAAATGATAAAATTATTGATCCGGCTTGCGGCAGTAGTGGGTTTTTAGTTGAGTCTTTGAGATATGTTTGGGAAAATGTTAAAAAAAAATATTCAGTGTTAGGTTGGGAAGTAACTGATATTGAAAAAAGGAAAATTGAAGTTGCAACGAATAATTTTAGGGGTATAGACAAAGACTATTTTTTAAGTAAAGTGGCAAAAGCCTATATGAATTTAATTGGTGATGGTACGACAGGTATTTTTTGTGAAGATAGCTTGGAAAATATAGAAAATTGGTCTTCTGAGACAAGTCATAAAATAAAGCTGAACAGTTTTGATATTTTAATGACAAATCCTCCTTTTGGCAGCAAAATTCCCGTTACAGGTGAGTCCAAACTGAAAGAGTATGAATTTGGCTATAAATGGCAAATGGATAAAAAAAGTGGTAAGTGGATTAAAACAACGCGACTTAAAAATAGAGAAGAACCACAAGTCCTTTTCATTGAGAGATGTCTTCAATTATTAAAAGATGGAGGCAAAATGGCGATGGTTTTGCCAAGTGGGATATTAGGAAATGAAAGGGAAACTTATTTAAGAGAATACATTCTAAACAAAGGTAATTTGTTTGCCATCGTTGAACTGCCATTTGAAACCTTTAGTCCAAATGTTACAATACACACAAGTGTTCTTTTTATTCAAAAAGGAAAGTCGAATAAAAGCAAAGAACTTTTTATTTCAATAAACGAATATTGCGGACATGATAAAAAGGGAAGACCTATTGAAAAGGATGATATACCTAATGCCGCAAAATGTTTTTATTCAAAGCAATCCGATGAGAATAATTTTTTTATTGACTCTTCCGTACTTGAACATAGTTTTGTTGCTAAAAGGTATTTGCAAAAATATGTAGATAATATTGCTAAGTTAGCAAAAAGCAAGCACCCAACTGTACCTCTAGGATATTTAATAAAGACTGTTCATAATGGAGCAAATATTGATGATTCTTCAATTTATACAGAGCCGAATGAGGGACTACCTTATATTTTAGTTAAATCTATCACGAAAGAAGGCATCAATTTTGAGAATTTAAAATATATAAGAAAAGATCTGATTACCAACAAAGATGTCATTAAAAATCAAGTTTCTGAAGACACAATTGTAATGACTAGAGCAGGTAAAGCAGGTGTTTCTTCTAATATTCCACCAGATTTGGTAAACGGAATTGCTTCCGGCTTTTTGATTAATATTCATGTTGATCTAAAAAAAGTAAATCAATACTATTTAGTAGCGTTTCTTAATTCTGATTTCGGATTTCTTCAATTAGAGCGAATAGCCAGTGGCTCAATATTACAAAGTATCAGGTCTACAGACTTGAAGAAAATGATGGTCATACTACCACCTATGGACATTCAAAATAAAATTGGATCGGAAGTAAAAAGTGCCATTTATGCAAAAGCAGAGATTAGAAAAAAACTAAATAATGCAAATGATAAGATAGGTAAATTACTATAAATATTGATTAAAGTAATCTCATTATTGATTTCGACGGTTGCTAATAGTGACTTCGATAAGAATCCAATCCAAATCATTATCAAAACCATGAAAAGGTTGAGAGACCAGAGAGAGGCTGTGGTCGCTATCACCCGCCGCATGGGCGCAGCAAAGGCCGCTGACAAAGCGATTCTTATTGCCAATGAAAACACAAACAGCACGGCTATTTTCACCACTTCCACTGCTGACTCTACCGGAATACTCGTCCTCAATAGCCTGCCTCTGTATACTACGGGGTCTCATCCCATCTATAAGCCTGCCATGGAAGAGGCAGAGTACATTGAAAAAGGACACATAGTGATGATCTCCTCTTTAGAAAATGCCACGGAGAAAGAAAATGCAAATGGGAGTTTTTCACTCATCTTTAGTGATGACTTTTATGACATTCCCCTGTCCGGCCACTCAACGAAGCGATTGCCATGACCGGCAAAGGCCTGGCGAACACGGTGTTTGTAGGAGTTATCGGAAAAATTCCCGGCGTTGAAAGGGTCACTACAGCGGCGACGATTAAAGACAATGGGGTTTATCAGAAGAATGCCATTTTCACGGAGATTGTCAAAAGTCTCCCGGACGGGATATTACTACTTCCCATGCTACGCCAAAAGTGGCTGCTCGTGCAGCAGACATCTTAGCAGCAAACATCTTAGCAGCAAACCCCACGATGACTAGCCAGGAACTAAGAAAGGAACTCTTCAGAAGGGCACCGCTCACAGAGGTAGACTTCTCAATAGGTACCAAAAAGAATGGGGAAGATATCACTGAAAAGCGGATGGTGCATGTCCTGCCGTGATGCTGGTTGTATTTTTACGCTTTGCAGGGTATTTCTACCTCGGTCTTTTTCAAGACCGCTGTCCCATTTTTAAAGTTAGTGGATATAGCTTATTTGCATCAGCAGTAAAATGTGGCTGTCAGCGGAGGGCGGCCTAAAATAAAACCTTTTGTAAGCCATACTTTATTGCTAAACTTTGCATCCAGGTATGGTCGAAACGTTGAAGCAGCATGAGAAAGGGCTTTTGGTGGCTGTGGGTCAAAAATCGGAGTCCGATAAGAAGTTGAAAGAAATGATGGATGAGTTGGAGTTCTTAACCCGGACTCTGTATATTGATGTGTTGGG
>JAPPDO010000174.1 GCA_028821635.1 Ekhidna sp. | reverse complement strand
ACTGCTGCGTTGCGAAAGAGGAAGCAGAACGTATGAAAAAGCCTCAAGAAATACATTTGATATCAATGCGATACCTATATTAAAACAAAAAACACATCTACCGGTGATTGCCGACCCCTCTCATGGGATTGGGATAAGAGATCATGTGGACGCAATAGCAATGGCCGCTGTGGCAGCCGGAGGCGACGGGGTAATTTTCGAGACGCATTGCAGACCCGAAGAAGCCCTCTCCGACGGACAGCAGACCCTTGATTTCGCAGAAGCCGGCAGACTAATCAATAAACTAAATACGCTTAAAGAAATAATTTAAAATGAAGCAGATCTACGAGAACTACACGAAAGAGGATTTTCAAGTGTGGAAAATCTTATTCGACCGACAGATGAAGCAATTTCCAACCCATGCTTCTAACGCCTATCTGGAGGGGTTGAAAATCGCCAATTTTGAAACTGGGGTAATCCCTATTTTCAAAGAGACGAACCAAATATTAAAAGAAACTACTGATTGGACGTTGGCAGTAGTTCCCGGTATTGTGCCGGACTACACTTTTTTTGAACTCATGGCAAACAAGAGGTTTCCTGCAACAACGTGGTTAAGAAAAATGAAAGAACTTGACTACCTCAAGGAACCTGATATGTTTCATGACGTATTTGCGCATGTTCCTTTGCTTACCAACCAGCATTTTGTAAATTTTCTTGAAGAGTTAAGTAAAATTGGACTGGAATATGTAGATGATGCCTACGCCATTGAGTTACTCTCCAGAGTTTATTGGTTTACAGTGGAGTTTGGCCTGATCCAAGAACAGGCAGGACTAAGAATATACGGTGCAGGCATCCTTTCAAGTGCCGGAGAAACCAGGTATTCGTTAAGCAACAAACCTCCAAAGCATACATTTAGCATAAAGCACATACTGGATACCCCCTATCGTAAGGATGAGTTCCAAAAACAGTATTTTGTGATAACGTCTTACGAACAACTCTACAACAGTATTCCGGAGATAAAACAGTTACTTTGGGAGAAGCTGAACGCCGTTGCAGTTTAGTTTTGAGTTTGACAAGTCGGTTCCGGCAATTGGAAAGTAATTAGATTTTGAAGCCGTCCCATAACCGAGGTGGTTTTTTATTGTCCCAAATTCAATTTAATTTCTTACCCCTCAAATGATTTTTGAAGACTCTTAGATTCTTCCGGATGAAAATTTTTCTCAGATAAGGTATCCGAATACACTCATCCTTTTGAAACATCCTCATTGATATATCTCCTGCTTTCTTAGCAACATAGCACTAAAATATTGCAGTATTATTCAGTAGAGTAGAATGAAAAGACAGAATATAAAGGCGTAGCCATACTGGCCGGACTTTCCAAATCAGATTACAAACTACACTTGGAAATGTTTCATTTTCCCTCATCTCTTTGTGCCCTCAAGTGGCTAAATCGTTATTTGAATCCTTGGTCGTGTCACAAACTATATTCCTTAACTAAGCGCAGATTGTATCTACGCTTTAATACATTCTGTCGCTTTTTCGGTAAGGAGATAGATGAGGTAAGATATTAAGGTGTAGTTGCAAACTACACCTAGACTAGGTCAGTAGAGATACATATATCATGGACTTTTTTTAAATTGTTTTAAA
Organism: Ekhidna sp.; assembly: GCA_028821635.1. Lineage (GTDB taxonomy): Bacteria > Bacteroidota > Bacteroidia > Cytophagales > Cyclobacteriaceae > Ekhidna. The sequence goes on along the minus strand of JAPPDO010000174.1, from coordinate 9,983 downwards.
ACCCACTTCCCTATTGCGGCAAATATCACAATAAAAGCTATTGCAATGAGTATTTGCCAAATCATTAATGATGTATCCATTTATCTAATTTTTGTAAAGTGGTAGCACTATAGTTTTAACTTCTCCTCCCACTGATTTTATTATGATATTGTAGTGAACCTCCTTCTGATAAATTGTTCCAATGCCTTTCCAGAACAAAGTAAAATCTAATGTGCCACTAGTTTCTATTTCAATTGAATCGCTCCCATATTGAGCGAAATAGTTGCCACTAGTGTAGCCTGCACCTAATGTCCAACCTGACAAGTATGGTTGAAAACGTGTCACTCTACCATCAGAAACGACGATTGAAAAAATTAATCTTGCGAAGCCTGCTCCTATTGATCCAGTACGCAATCCGTCTAATTCTGTGCAGCAGTTTGTTGGAATTGGGATTCTCGACCCAAGTAAAATTTCGCTTGGATTATTAAGTACTTGATCCTCCTCAACAAGCATTTGATTGTCAAGTAGTAGTAGAAAATCTTTAAGGTCATCTAAACTTTGAAAGTTTATGCTGTTTTGAGGATCAACCGATTCATCTACCTTCAGATTAAGATTAAGCTCTCTGCTTAAATTAATTAGCTGCTCTTCATGAGTTGGTTTTACATCACCATCAATATCGGAACATGAAAAATCACCATCAATATCGGAACATGAAAAATTGATTATTAAAATCAATAATGCTAATAAATAAGACTTCTTCATCTCTAATATCATTTTGATTTAGTTTTAACTGTTACAGAGCAAATATACCAAAAAGGTTAAACTTACGATAAGCACGCATCAAATATACAAGATGGGTACTGCTGATGAATAAAATAAAAAAACCCAAAAAACTTTAGGGCCATTACTTGCACTTTTGCTGGGTAAATAAAACCATCTCCATCCCTTTTCACAGATTTTTAGGTCGTCTTTAAGAACAACTTGAACCCCTGAGTTTGTTGTGTAACCAATTCGCACATCGCTGTAACCGGAAGGTGTCTGCGACCAGCCTAATTGATAATAATAATAGCCTGCTCTTGGGCTTTCAATGTAAACTGCATCTCCTAACTCAGTATCGTCCGAGCAAGCACAATGCCCACTGTAGTCATAAATTGCTTCTACAGAAGCACTAAATGCCCCTCTTGACGTGTTAACAGCCGATAATCTCCATCTTGGATCATCTTCAAAATTTGACTTAAAATAGGATGATCTTCTGTTCCCACCGATGATTTTTCTATCTAATATCCACTCACCATTTGAGTTAGGGTCTATTCTATACAGCCAAAATTCATCGGGTGCTACTGATGAGCCGGAAATTGCTCCGTTGTGACTCCAAGTAAAATTAAATTCCCTTCGCTTTTTTTATCTACTTTAATTACAAAATCAAATGGGCTTAGGACGAGTTTCTTTACAGTACTGTCATTGATTAATTTTTTGACGGTTTCAGCATCTTTTGTAGTGATCTCTCCCGTTTTTTTCTATAAGTGAATTATTAACAATCGCATCTGAGCCTTTCTTAAGGATAACACTCTGCTTAGTACCATTTATTCTTTGTTCAGTGTCGTATATCATGATTGAGTTAAAATCAAAACTACCATTCATAAATGCAGAAAATCCGTCACCAAGTGTAAAAGAATATATTATGGTATTTACCACTCTGTAATTATTTCGCTTATTTTCTGGATTTTTTGTCCAGACAATTTCAATATGCTCATCCCCGTCTATGCGTTGGTGCTCGTGAAAAAATCCCAAGGCATGACCGATTTCATGTTTAACGTTGTTTACGCTACACTTATCACTTAATGTTACAGTGTTAAGAGTTTGAAAGCCGGCTATTGTTGACTCACAACGATCCTCGGTTGTCCGTTGGAATCGAATCCAGTTTGAACTAGAACTACTTCCCGGACTTGATAATTCAATAAAATCAAGAATCGTAGCAGATTCCCAAGCATTGACTGCATCATAAATTCTATTCTTATTTGGCACATTTGTATTAATATAGTAGTAAACTTTACCCCCTACGTATAAGGATGTAGAGAATTGTGCTACACCCGATACTCTTGAATTTGTGAAATCGATCTCTCTCTTTTGTTGTAAATCATCAATAGAACCATTCGGATCAGTTGAAATTTTATTTAGTCTTTCTGTAAAGCTATCCGGCAAAACAATATCTCCCTCCAGAATTTTTGTTCCATCAGGATACTCCTCGTATTGAAATTTATCCTGACCTATGAAAATCGTTTTTAGTATCGGTTGATTTTCAATTACTTCATCTACGAGATTAATTTCATTTTCCCGACAAGAAATAAAAATCATTACAATTGCTATAATCGTAATGAGAATTTTGAATGATCGTTGCATTTTTATTTATTTAAAGTCATTTAATACTCTGCAAATTAATATCCTCCTTTTTCAATTCCAAATGCAGCCTGATTAACTCAGCACACACTAAAGCATGACTCAATGCATCGTAGTGGTTGAGTGGTATTTTGTGTCGATGACACAGGCTAGCTAGATATTTCTTAAGGAGACAAGTTAATTTATGGCTTTCCTCACGTAGTTACTCCTCGTCATTCTTAATGAAGTCTTTAGCAAGGCATTGAAGACAGTTTGTAATTTTTGTGTGCATTGCTTTTTATTGAAAACCTAATGCATTTCAGCGATGCCTTTTTTAGAAAAATGGAGCGATTGCATTTTTTAGTTGCTCCGGCATCTTGACCGGTCTTCCTGTATTAAGGTGCATGAAAGCGAGCACGGTTTCTCCTGTGTTAATTAATTCGCATGTTTCATTGATTACCCTATATTCAAATTTTATTCTTGCTCTTGGCATCTCCGGGATGCTCACTTTCACCGTTAATAAATCATCATACTTGGCTGGCTTATGGTATTTAATCAACAGGTCTAGTACGGGCATCCCAACCCCGCTGTCTTCCATTTCCTTATAAGGATAATCTAAGGCTCGGAAAGCCTCCACTCTTGCTATTTCATAATACTTTGGATAATTACCGTAATACGCAAATCCCATCTTATCTGTATCTGCGTAACAAACCCGTAATTGAGTTTCAAAAGTGTACATTATCTGTAAATTCTTTCTTTATTCAAGGCTTTTTGAAATTTTATCGCATTTTTATTGTGTTGTTTTAACGTCTTAGCAAATGTGTGATAGCCGGAGAAGTCTTCTTTTGCACAAAAATAAAGATAACCATGCTCTTCATAGTTTAACACAGCATCAAGTGCCGCAATGGAGGGCATGTTGATAGGCCCCGGCGGAAGCCCGCTGTATTTATACGTGTTGTAAGGAGAATCAAAGGCTTTATCTTTATTCAAAATTCGCCTTATTGAAAAGTCGCCAATCGCATACACCAATGTAGGGTCTGCCTGAAGTGGGATACCCCTCTGGAGACGATTGATGTAAACTCCGGCAATTTTCGGAGCCTCGTCCATTTTATTTGTTTCACCCTGAACGATGGATGCCAGCGTAGATACTTCCTTTTTAGACATATTAAGGTTTTTTGCTTTTTGGATTCGTTCCTGAGACCAAAAGTTGTCATACTCTCTTTTTAGACGATCCAGAATATCCTTTGGAGTGGCAGTCCAGTAAACTTGGTAAGTGTTTGGGATAAACATTCCGATAAAATTATGCGGCTCAAAACCATAATGTCGGGCAGTCGAATCGCCGAAGAGTAATTGTGCCATTTGGGCAGAATCAATTTCTAAATTCTGTACCAAATTTTTTGAAAGCTGCGATAGAGAGCGAGCGTTGGAAAATGTGAGGTTTACCGGGGTTTGATGTCCGCTTTTCAGGAGATTTATTAGCTGGATGTTGGTCATGTCACTCGCTAGGGTATAATTGCCGGGTTTCATGTTGGTATCCAGATTTTTCAGTTTCGCTAAGAAGCCAAAGGAAACGGGATCATTGATAATTCTTCTTTCCGATAGCTCATTTTGTAATTCTTTAAATGAAGTGCTATGCGAAACTTCCAGTTTCATGGGGGCTGCTTCAACCAATATGTTTGGAGTGTAGGCAATTTGGTAAGCGTAAAAGGTAAAGGAAGAGAGCATCACCGTGAAAACGATCAAAAAAACAGCAATAATATTCCTCTTCCTCACTTGTGTAATTGGTTATTCGATGAGATATTTTGGATATGCAAAAGCACCTATATTTCCGTCGTGCGAAATGGAGACAGGCTCACAAGAAGGTAAGAGAATGGGCAAATTTAGTTCATCCGATCCCACTGTAAACGTCTTGCCCTTTTTATCAAAATACAACATAATTTCACTTCTCAAGCTGTTACTCGTCACTTGATCTTCATTTATGAAAATCTCAACCCTCACATTCTTTAAGTTCTCTGAACATACCGCCATAATGAAATCATTCGCTATTTGAAACCCTCCTTCCAACTTCTCCGATTGAAAAGTGATAACACCTTTACTATCACTTAATTCTATGGGAATGCTAGTGGGTGAAAAATTGATAGCTTCTCTTCTACATTTGAATACGGCCTCTTTAGCGGCCCACAAAAGCCAGTAAAGTTCCGAATGCTCAATAGAAACATCATTGCTATGTTGTATTAATCTAAAAGCTCTTTTATCTTTCTTTTTTGTGAACGGATCATTAAGGTTTACAATATCAATTCCCAGCATAATTATAAATCAATAGAAGTGCCGAGAAGAAGTGCTAAGTTGGTCGCATCTTCCAAATAATAACGATTGAAGTTATGGCTAAGGGTTATTTCCGAGAAAAGTGTAAAAGATTGTAGTTTTTTAATCAGGCTAAAACCAAACGAATACTCAATATCATGTTTTCCAAAGTCTTGGACGGAAGTAACGAAATAATCTCGATTGTTTTCGATTCTTTGAAAAAGAAAACCAATAGACTGTTCTTTTTCATTGTTTAATTTGACCATTAGCTGATCACTGTTTCCACCCGGACCGATTCCTGCCCCTATTAGTTGCCCATTTTGGGTATACCCCTGACGATTCACTCCATGAGAATAGAAGCTTGGGGTTGCCCTCCAAAGCCAGGCTTGATTTCTGGAGAGATTTGTATGTTCGTAGATGATATTTATCTTTCCCCCTGATTGAGTAATTAGTTCTTTCTGAAATCCAATGGTATAGCCTCTGGCGTGCTCCGGTTCCACAAGGGTTCCTCTGGTGGTTCCGGTAAAATCATTTTTTGCAAACTCAGCATAAGCCCGAAATCCTACTGCCGGGAATGACCAGTCAATAAACATCGATGCCATCTGATCAAAGGTGTCGTTTCCGGTAGTAAGCCCCTCTCTTTCATTACTTTCTAAAACAGCAATGGTGGAAAGCAGGTCTTCAGGCTCAAAGTATCTTGTTTGTTTGTAAAGCACTCTCCCGAGGCCAACTTTTAGATTTTTAAGAAAGGCGGGAGAATAACCCATAAAAAATGCGTTGAAATATCTGTTGTCATTTGCCGTGATGTTATCAAAGTAATCCGATTCACGCAAAAGACCGGCTAAAAAGTTAATTTCCAGTTTTCCAATTTTTTTGCCTATCGGAAAAGGATCACTTCCAATCCGTAAATGAGGAAATCCGGGGCCTTGCTGGCTTAGGAGAATGGGGTTAAAAGTGGATGGGCCAAACGAATAGTTTTGCGTAGAAACAGCGGCTATCAACTTTCTGTTTTGAAATTTTATTTCAGATTGGCCGGGATGAAGATATAGTCCGGAACTATTCCCATATCGTTGAATCCAGTCTATTCCACTGGTAAATTGATAATTGAATGGACTTGAACTTGACTGACTTTCAGGAGCTAAATCGAAAGAGTTGTTTTGCGAGAAATATAAAACGGGAAGAAGCTGATAGGAAAACTTACCCACTTTTCCTGCGACTCCTCCGTGTATTTCGACTGTTGTTCCTTCTCCTTTCCACACCGGACCATCATTGTATCCTCTGGGGTAGGCAGAGTTGAACGAAATTGCAGAGTTCAAATCGGTCCACTCAAAAACCTCATTTGCAGATCTAGTCAATTTATAAAATGCAATAGTTGTGGTGTCATTTAATTTATCATGAAATTGCAATCCGGAGGAAAGCACCTGTGAGTTTAATGAATGTGAAAAAATGATTATCAAGGAGTTGAAAAATACTCTTATAATCGTACTAAAATTATTTGTAAAAAATTCATAATAATGCCAGGCATTCGACTTCATATTCAATTAGGGTTTTAGTTTTGTTTTACAAAAGTTTTAAAAATGCACTCTATTAAAAAATACCTCCCAACATTTCGTTTGGAAAGGACCTCTTCGAGGCAGGTCATAAGCTCTAAAATACACTCCAGAGATAAAAAGATTGACCGTATGGAAAAAGCAAAAAAGCCCTTGCGAAAGGGTGTGATCAATTTTCTTATATCATATCTAGACAGAGAAATAACTTATTTGGAAATTGGCTTAAGGGACCCTAATGATAACTTCAATCATGTAAATGCGAAGATAAAGTACAGTGTTGATCCCGGCCTTGAGTTTGAAGCTAACCCTGCTGATTTTAAGATTACGAGTGATGAGTTCTTCAATGGGCTTCGGGCTGGAAAATTGCTGAATAAGGATATAAAATTTGACGTTATCTTCATAGACGGCCTTCATTTAGCAGAACAGGTAGATAGGGATATCGAAAATTCCTTGAAGTATATCATTGATGATGGTTTTATTGTTTTGCATGATTGCAATCCGCCAACAGAGTGGCATGCAAGAGAAAATTACCATTATATCGGTACACCAGTAGGAGCATCCTGGAACGGCACTACTTGGAAAGGATTCATGAAATGGAGATTTAATTCAAAAGTATTTTCATGTTGTATTGATACTGATTATGGAGTGGGGATTATCTCAAGAAAAACGGACATTGGTCATGCAATAGCACCAACGAATCTGTTTTATGAATATCATATTTTTCAAGAGAATAGGATTCGATATTTGAATCTTATTCAATTCAAAGACCTAGAGAAAAAACTGAAAAAGCAACATAAAGATAACCGGAATTAAGCATATGGGAGACATGGTTTCAGTTTGTGTTCCGGTTTTCAATGGATCTCCATTTATTGAGAGGTGTCTCAAAAATATACTGACCCAGTCATATTCTAATATAGAAGTTCTTGTAATTGATGATAACTCCACTGATTCAAGTAGTGAAATTATTGAGGAGATTTCAAAATCCGACGATCGAATAATTTTTAATAAGAATAGCAATAGCCTTGGTTTAGCTGCCAATTGGAATGAGTGTTTAAAGAAAGCAAGAGGGGATTGGATAAAATTTCAGTTTCAAGATGATTTGATGATAAGGAACACGATTCAAAAAATGCTAGATTTTAGCCTTCAAAATCAGACTCTTCTGACATTATCAAATAGAGATTATGTGTTTAACACCACTGATAAAAAGACTATCAATTTTTATAAAAAACTTAGAAAACTTGATTCATACATAAGAGACACACGGATTGTAAATCCAGATGAAGTTGTTGATATTGCCAACAAGACATTATTACAAAGAAATTTTCTAGGAGAGCCAATTGTTGGCTTATTCCACAGAAAATTGATTAAAAAATATGGCTATTTCAATCCGAAGTTTTACCAATTAATAGATTTTGAATTCTGGCTAAGAATTACTTCAAACATGCCTTTCGGTTTTATTAACGAAGAACTAAACGTCTTTCGGGTTCACAATAAATCTGCAACAGCCAAAACCAAACAGTACAAAGGGTTTAATAGAAGTTCCCTTGACAGGTTAAATATTGTGAGATTTATTCTATCCGATGACTTATATCAAAACTATCGATTAGAATCTGAAAAATTAGGTTATCCAATCAGGAATTTACTTAATGATTTTTTAAGAAAGATGGTGCGAAAGGACGGAAGCTTACAAATTAAAAAACATCTTGATGACTTGCTAATGCCCTCTTTGACATTAGCTGATAAAATAGCAGGTGTTTACAAAGATTTCTTACATAGAAATTGGTGATTTTTGGAGGAGTAGCGACCTCTTTAACATTACTTAGTTTTACCTGCTACTATTATTCAATTATGAGAGTAATATACTTTCTACTCAAATCATCTCTTAAGCAAGTCTTCATCTCTGCATTAGCGAGTGTTTTAGCGGCCTTGCTTTCAATCGGGGCAATCCGTTCTATAAACCAAATCATTGCAAGTACGGAAAAAGATGATCTCTCAGAATTATGGTCAATGTGTGGGATGGTTATAGGCTCTGCTCTTCTTTCCATTATTGCAGGCCATATAATAACCCAGCATTTTGAATTTAAAATCTCAGGTATAAGGGAGGCTTTATCTGAAGGCATTCTCAAATCAAGTTTTGAGAAGATCGAAAGAAACAGAGAACGTATCGTACCAAGTCTTTTGAATGACATCATAACGTTGGGCAACTTTTCCAGAAACCTTCCTGACTTTATTGTCTCATCCATAACCGTGATAGCTATATGGATTTATATGTTCCTCATTTCCTGGCAATTTGCACTTATCTTCATCGTAATATTTCTAATCACAATGCTGATCATGTTCTTACCTCAACCATACCTGTATAAAGAAGAAAAAAAGGCGATTGATGCAAGAAATAAACTTCACAGAATGTTGGATGGTCTTGTAGATGGACTGAAAGAATTAACCCTGAATACTCAGCATAAAGAAGTATACGCTAAAACTCAAATAGGACCCTCAAGCTATAAATATGCACATCACAACGTAAATCGAAATAAAATTTTAATTATCGTTGGGAAGATTTCGGAATCCTTTGTGTTGATTTCTTTAGGATTAATAATAGTCGTTTCCAGAATATATTTTGATGCAGGAGATAGTTCTTTCGTACAATTTTTTATTCTTATTACTTTCACACTGCCTTACTTAATCAGAATAGGACTGTTTTTTAGCAATCTAAAAAAGGCTGAGATCGCACTAGATCAAATAGATTCGTTAGGAGAGTTGATCAGGATAACAAAGGAAAAGGCTAAGAGAGATGGGAAACTGCAGGAAAAAGATGAATCAGAGAATTCGTTAATTACGCTTAAAGAAATTTCATATACCTATATTGAGAACAGAATCAAGCCTTTTGAAGTGGGGCCATATAGTTTAGAAGTTAAGGAAAATGAGGTATTGCTGATCAGCGGGGGAAATGGCAGTGGAAAGACAACGCTAATTAAACTACTCACCGGACTCTATATACCATCAAACGGACACATCAAATATAGAGGTGAAGAGGTCTCGGTAGTTAATTTAGATGCCTATAGAAATCTCTTTTCAGCTGTTTTCGCTGATTCATTTGTTTTTCATGACCTTGGATACATAAAGCATCATAGAGTAGATGCACTTGTGAAGAGATATTTGGAACTCCTAGAGATTAAAGAAAAATTGGTAATAGATGAAGGGATTAAATTGGTAAATACTAACTTATCGTTTGGTCAGATGAGTCGATTGAATTTATTCAGGGCACTTTTGGAAGATAAAAGCATCTATATTTTTGACGAATGGGCAGCCAACCAAGACCCGTACTTTAAAGGAAAATTTTATAAAGAAATCATTCCATTCCTTAAAAAAGATGGGAAAACCGTCATAATTATCTCTCATGATGAGCAGTACTTTGATGTGGCTGATAGGAGAGTTACTGCTACCCAAGGCCAACTTGTTGAAAATCCATGAGCACAGGAGATACAAAGAGATGCTATGCTATCATCGTAACCTATAATGGCGAAGAATGGATAAAAGACTGCCTTGTTAGCTTTCTCAAATCTTTCTTACAGCCTGAGATTTTGATTATTGATAATGGATCTTCTGATAGGACTTTAGAAATCATTAAGTCTTATGATACCGTAAGGCTACTGGAGAATGATGAAAATCTTGGTTTTGGTGCAGCGAATAATCTGGGATTAAAATTAGCCTTTGAAGAAGGAGCAGAATATTTTTTCTTAGTGAATCAAGATGTTTTCATTGAGGAGAATACTG
>JAPPDO010000432.1 GCA_028821635.1 Ekhidna sp. | reverse complement strand
AGCAGGATAGATATGACCTCCGGTTCCACCTCCACTTATCATAATTCGATATGTTTTTTTTTTTTTTATTATGCCGCCTCCTTGTATTGGTTATCAATTGTTTCTCCAAACCGATCAATTTTACCCCTACTCACGCTTAGAATGATGCCTAAAGCCACTCCTGCGAAGAGTTGAGAAGTGCCCCCCATGCTAATGAGTGGGAGTGTTAAACCGGTAACCGGCCCTAAGCCAACGGCTACGCCCATGTTTACTAAAGCTTGAATGACTAAGGCAAAACTCAACCCCACGGATAAAAGTCCTCCATAAGCTCTCTCATTGTCTTCTGTTACTTTCATCCCCCGATATAACAGTGCGAGATATAAGAAAAGAACAAATACCCCGCCTACAATTCCGTATTCTTCCAAGATGATAGCGTAAATGAAGTCTGAATATGAATGTGGCAGGAAATTTCTCTGATCGCTCTGCCCCGGACCTTTCCCAAACACTCCTCCGGAGGCAATAGCCACATAAGCCTGCTTGGCCTGATAGGGTGTCTCTCCTCTGATAAAAGCCTCTACTCTTGAAATGGCGGTCTCTCCTCTCTGACCGACCAAAAGGGCAACAGAAACAAAAGCAGCACAAATCACCACTAACATGGCGAGGTGCTTTATCGGTACCCTGCCGATAAAAAGAATCAGCATACAAGTCAGAAAAAGTAAAATAGCCGTTGAGAAATTCGTTAAAGCAATCAGCCCGCAGATCAATCCAACCCAAAAAAGCATAGGGATGATGGCTCTTTGAAAATCATCTATGGATCTTTGGCGTTTAGACAACATGCTTGCCAGTGTTATGATTAAGGCTAATTTCGCCAGGTCTGATGGCTGAAATGCCTGATTAATTAACGGGATGGTGATCCATCGAGAGGCTTCATTGAGATTGGTTCCAAACAACCATGTGCAAATCAAAAGCGGAACACTCAACCATAGCAGTAGTCTTGAGAGTTTTGAATAGTAGCGATAGTCAATCCGGTGAGCAATCCAAATAGCCAGAAAGCTTAATCCAACTAGGACGGTGTGCTTAATGAGATAATATTCGGTATTGCCTTCCATCATTTTGTATGCCAAAGTGCCCGTAGCACTGTAGACCACTAAAACGCTGAAAAGTGAGAGGATCAACACGATGAACCAGATTATCGGATCTCCTTTTAAATTTCGGTATGCCCAATCTTTTACTGGATTCATACTTTTTCTTTTAATCCTTTCTTAAACTTTCTGACTGCTTTTTTGAATTTTTCGCCACGGTCCTCGTAGTTGGAAAAAAGGTCGAAACTGGCACAGGCCGGAGAAAGCAGTACAACATCCCCCTTGCAGGCCCATTCAAATGCTTGTTCAATGGCCTTCTTAGGTGAGTCAGCCTCAGCGATATTAGCCACTTTGGCGGCAAAAAAGTCCGTTAAAATCGTATTGTCTCTACCCATACACACAAGTCCTTTGACTTTTTCTTTTACTAAGTGCTCAATTTGGGCGTAATCATTGCCTTTGTCAATGCCGCCAGCGATCCAAATAATCTCTTTTTTTACCCCATCAAGGGCATAGTAGACCGAATCTACATTAGTAGCTTTTGAGTCGTTGATAAAGCCGATACCGTCTACCTCATCCACAAATTCAAGGCGATGTGGAGCATTCTTAAAAGTTTTGAGCCCTCTGAGTACTTTACCGATAGGCACTTCAAAGCATAATGCACTGATAACTGCCGCCATGCTATTAACCATATTATGCTTACCGATAAGGGAAATTTCTGAGAGTGGAATTTTCTGATTGACCCCTGTATTTTTAAATTCAAAATTGAAAATCAAGTTATCTTCTTTCGGGTAAGCATTGAACTTCTCATTGTTTGAAGCACTCATCGCAAATACACTCGCCTCTACTTTATTTCTGCTCAACTCTTCAGTAATCAGATTACAATCAGCATAATAGATAAATGCTTCTTCCTGTGTCAGGTTTTCTATGATCCTAAACTTGGATTTTACATAATCATGAAAGTTGTTATTATACCTATCTAAATGATCCGGAGTGATGTTAAGTAACACCGCAATATCCGGACGGAAGTGTACGATTCCATCCAACTGAAAACTACTTATTTCAACAACATAATAATGATAGCCACCCTCTGCGACTAAACTTGCAAGACTTTTGCCTATGTTCCCTCCAAGAGCAACCTTAAAACCTGCCTCTTTTAATAGATGGCATGTGAGCAGTGATGTTGTCGTTTTTCCATTGGTTCCAGTAATGGCAACAACTTTAGCCTTATTGATGAAGCGATAAGCAAATTCTATTTCAGAAATTATCGGAATCCCTTTTCCTGTCAGCTTTTGAATTATGGGTGCATTGTCCGGAATTCCCGGACTTTTTATCACTAAATCAGCATTCAGGATATTTTCCTCAGAGTGACCTGACTCTTCAAAAGCTATTTCACTTGTTTTCAGCATTTTCCTTCTATTGGCAGATATGCGTCCTGCATCAGAAAGGAATACTTCATAGCCTTTCTGCCTTGCTAATATTGCGGCTCCGACCCCGCTCTCACCTCCGCCTAATATGACTATGCGACTTTCCATTATTCCTCTTTTTCTATCCTTTTTTCAATTATATGTTCACAGCACTTAGCATAAACCGAGAGCAGATTGTAACCTTCCTGTAAGAAGCTGCTAACCAGGCTAATCTGCCGCTTCTTGTTGGCAATTTCTAGCTGATCCAGTGTATATGTCACTTCATCCATTTCCTCTTCCATCGTGTCAATTATTTTGTTGAATTGCTGCTCTGATGTGACCTCCAATAACCTGACAAAATGCGTGTAGATTTGACGAGAGCTACGTAACAGCGTAGCGGTTGATTGCACCATTCCACTGGACGGAACAAGCTCAGCAAGTTGTATTGACTGTTCTTGGAAATCTTTTGTTAATTCTTGAATTTGTTTAAGATTCATTTATCTGATTTTAAGTGTTGCTAAGGTGAAAATTGCCAGAAGAATGCCCACTATCCAGAAGCGTCCTACAATTTTGGCTTCATGTATTCCTTTCTTTTGATAGTGGTGATGAAGAGGCGACATCAAAAAGATTCGTTTCCCTTTTCCGTATTTTTTCTTTGTGTATTTGAAATAGCATATCTGAAGGATGACCGATAGATTTTCCATCACGAGAATCCCGCAGAGGATTGGTATTAAAAATTCTTTTCTGATTACAAATGCTAAAACAGCGATGATGCCTCCCAATGAAAGGCTGCCGGTATCACCCATAAAGACTTGTGCCGGATAAGCATTGTACCAAAGGAAACCAATGCATGCACCCACAAAAGCAGTACAGAAAATAACTAATTCTCCGGAGTTAGGAATAAACATGATATTCAAATAATCTGAGAAGATTATGTTTCCGGAGAGATACGCAAGAACAGCCAGTGTTAATCCGATAATAGCACAGGTTCCTGCGGCGAGTCCATCGACCCCGTCTGTGATGTTCGCTCCATTGGATACCGCCGTAATAATAAAAACCACAACAAAGACATATAAAATCCAAGTGTAATCGTTCAGAAAGTCAGGCACTAACCATTCATAATTGAACTCATTGTCTGCTACGAATGGAATCGTTGTTAAAAGTGTGCTTTTATCACCTAATGCTGCGCCTGAAAAGTCTCTAACCACAATATCTTCATGATAAACCATTACAAGTGCTACGACTAAACCAAGCACCACCTGTCCCAATATCTTGAACTTGCCTCTGAGCCCCTCCTTGTTTCTCTTTCTGACTTTCAGATAGTCGTCAAGGAATCCTATAGCACCCATCCAGAGTGTTGTGAGGATTAAAAGAAGTGTATAAATATTATTAAGGTCAGCAAATAAGAATGTTGGGATTACGATTGCTGAGATAATGATGATTCCACCCATTGTGGGAGTACCCTGCTTCCCCATCTGTCCTTCTAATCCAAGGTCTCTGATTGATTCTCCCATTTGATATTTTCTGAGCGTTTCAATCAGCCTCTTTCCAAAAATAATGGTAATTAACAACGATAGAAATGCCGCCATACCCGCCCTGAAAGAGATATACTGAAACAATCCTGCTCCCGGAAAGTCCAATTCGTTCAGATAGTCAAATAAGAGATATAGCATTTATTCAGTATTTAATTGTTGATTTAAAATTGCTTTATCATCAAAATGATGCCTCACTCCATTGATTTCCTGATAGGTCTCGTGCCCCTTCCCTGCTACCAGCAGAATATCTTCCTTGTCTACCAGATTACAGGCTGTACGAATCGCTTCTTTACGATTCTCAATCATCATCACGTTTTTCTCTTTTGACTTTGGAATTCCCGCCCTCATCTCTTCTAGGATTTGCTTAGGCTCCTCAGTTCTTGGATTATCTGAAGTCAAAATTACTTTATCGCTAAATTTGGCGGCAATTTTGGCTATCTTCGGACGCTTTGTTTGATCTCGATCTCCTCCGCATCCGACAACGGTGACCAGCACTTCATTTTTGGTTCTCAGCTTGTTGATGGTCTTGAGAACATTTTCTAACGCATCGGGCGTATGGGCATAATCAACGATAGCCAAGACGCTTGCTTCATTATCCACTTTTTCAAATCGTCCCCTGACTCCCTGTATCATGGAGAGTACGCTTAAAATAGTCTCTTTATCCTCTCCAAGTAATATGGCTGTGCTGTAAACGGCAAGGAGGTTGTAAGCATTAAATTCCCCTATCAGTCTGAACCACACCTCTATTCCATTGAAGTTAAGTTCTAGTCCTTGCAACGTATTATGAATCACTCGTATCCGAAAATCGGCCATAGACTTAATGGCGTATCGGTTCTTCTTTGCTTTGGTATTTTGAAGCATCACTGATCCTCGCTTATCATCAGCATTGACGAGTGCAAAAGCAGATGATGAAAGTCCATCAAACAAACGCTTCTTCGCAGTGATATATTCATCAAAAGTTTTGTGATAATCTAAATGTTCATGAGAGATATTGGTAAAGACAGCCCCTGTAAAATAAACACCGGCAACACGATGTTGAACCAAAGCATGGGAGCTCACCTCCATGAAGCAATATGTGCAGCCGGCCTTGACCATATCACTCATGAGTTGGCTGAGTTGCAACGCATCGGGAGTTGTAAAGCCTGCATTTAAGACCTTGTCTTTAATCTTATTTTCTACGGTTGAAAGCAAACCTGCCGAGTAGCCCAAGTTGGTAAAAAGATTATGTAATAGCGTTGCACAGGTAGTTTTCCCATTGGCACCTGTAATTCCTACCACTTTTAATTTCTCTGAGGGGCGGCCGTAAAAGTTTGACGCGATAATGCCTAAAGCCTCCCCAGAATTGTGCGTCTGTACAATGGTGAGATTTTCACCGGATAACTCCGGAAGGCATTCACAAATAATCACCTTAGCACCAATCTCAATAGCCTCCTTTATGTAGTCATGCCCATCCACAGTCAATCCTCTGATGGCTACAAAAAGGTAGCCTGCTTTCATTTTTCGGGAATCAAAAGCGATACCTGCCACCTCTACTTCCCTGTTGCCAATGAGCGATTTGAGCGAGATGCCGTATAATATGTCTTTTAGCTTTTGCATTATTGCATCTGAAGCTTAATGGTGGAGCCTTTGATTATCTTGTCCCCGGGAGTCATTGACTGAGTAGTCACTCTGCCCCTTCCGTTTACTTTTATTTTTAATCCGAGATTTTCCAGAATATAAATTGCATCCCTTAATGTCATGCCTCTTACGTCAGGCAGTACATTATATTCTACCTTATTCTCTGTCCAATACACTGCATCATTAATGACATCGGTTTTAACCCATTGACCTTCTGCTTTGGAATGATTGGAAATACCTAACTCATTACAGATCATTGATAGCTCATCTTTTTTACCCGCTCTAATATGAGGGAATACACCTGTGTGGTAAGCATTATCTGCACTCTTAATTTCATGCATGTCTAACTCGATTGAATAGATTTTATCTGCAATTTCTTTGAATACAGGGGCGGAGACATCGCTGCCATAAATTTTGTGCCCTTTGGGGTTATCAATCACGACAATGCAACTGTAGCGCGGTGCTTTTGCGGGGAAGTAGCCGGCAAATGATGTGTAATACTCTTTAACATATCGTCCACTCCTGACGTTCTTAGCGGTGCCGGTCTTGCCTGCAATCTTATACTCGCCATAGTTGATATTGGAGGCTGTCCCGTTTTCTACTACTCCTTCCATCATGATTTTAATATCTCTCAAGGTTTTCCGAGAGCATATTTTCGCATTGATCACCTCTGTTTCAAATGCTTTAATCGTTCTGTTGGCCTGCTTTATGCTTCTTACGATCATCGGCTTGACCATTTTGCCGTCGTTAGCAACTGCATTGAAAAGAGTGAGCATTTGCAGCGGGGTCATCTTGAGTTCGTAACCATAGCTCATCCACGGCAGAGTCACACCGCTCCAGGTAGAATCTGACGGATTTTTAATGTATGGCCGTCCTTCTCCAATCATCTGGAAATTAAGAGGTTGATGCAGTTTCATCTGCTTTAGATAGCCAATAAACTTTTCCGGATTTTTTCCAAAATGTTTTGACACTAATGCAGCGATGCCTACGTTGGAAGACTTCTCAAAAACCTGCTGTACGGAGAGCATCCCAAATCCTCCCGGCTTGTGATCTCGTGTCACTTTATCAAAGAATTCCAGTTCACCGTCTCCGGTCTGCACCGAGTCTGACAGCTTTAGCTTTGTTTCTTCCAGCAAGGCAATCATGCTAGCCAGTTTAAACGTAGATCCCGGCTCTCTTGACCCCTGACTTCCCACCGCATAATTGTATCGCTCATAATAATCCCCACTGCTGTTTCTGCTTAGGTTGGAAATTGCTTTGATCGCCCCTGTTTTTACTTCCATCACTACGGCTACGCCGTAATCGGCCTGATGTTTTTTCAACTCACTCAGTAGAGCAGACTCCGTAACATCCTGAAGGTAGACATCAATGGTTGTATGAATATCGTATCCATTAATCGGACGTTGCTCTGTTCCGTCATAAACGGGTTTCCAACCGCCTCCGGTGATTTTTTGAAATAGACCTTTGCCATTGATGCCGGCCAGTTGTTTATTGAAGCTATACTCCAGTCCAACAAGTCCACGATTGTCTGCGTTTACTTTTCCGATAGTTCGAACTCCTAAGTGATTGAAAGGCAGAAAACGCTTTTCTACTTTCTCAAAAAATGCGCCTCCTTTAAGTCTTCCATTTCTTAGCAAAGGCCAATGCTGCATCAGCTTTTGATCCTGATAACCGATTTCCTGCCGATTGATGAGCACATATCTTCGACCTCTTTTCCGGGCATTCTCAATCATCTGTTTATATTGTGTGGCGGATAAGTCCTTGTAGTATTTTGAAAGCAAATAACAGAGGGAATCAATCCCACTCTTGTAAAGCCTGTCAGACGGGAGAGCCGGATCCATGGCCAACTGATAGAATGGCAAAGAGGTGGCCAGAGGGCTACCATCTGCTGCATAGATGTCTCCTCGTGTTGCTTTGACATTCATCACTTGCATCCCAAGCATTTTACCAAAACTTCTCCATTGTTCCCCTTCTACAAATTGAATTTTTGTAATACGAAATATTACTGCCCCTGCTACCATAAAAGTCAGGATGAATGCAATTCGGACACGCAGTACGATTCCTTTCCTAATACTCAACTTTCTTTACTAATATGGGTGATTCTTTACTCTCTTTTAAGCCGAGCACTGCTACTCGTTTTGCCACCTCTGACCGCTTACTTTCATACATAAAGTCAGCTTTTAGGGTTGTATAATCTGCTCTCAGATCTTCAACCTCATTCTCCAGTCGGTTGATGGCTCTGATCTTCCTTTCGGCGTAGTGCCGGTTGCCGATGTATAGCAAACACAAGAATGACAAAAAGAGAATCTGAGGAAGGAAGTACACATGTATTACCTCATTCAGAGGGCTATCTATGCGTAAAAAGCGATTAACCAGACGAAAGACTCCGCTCTGTCCTTTCCTTTGTGATGATTTGTAGGTGTTCTCAGTCATTTCTCTTTTTGCCTATTCTTAATTTTGCACTCCGTGCTCTGCTATTTTGCTTAACCTCTTCTACTTTGGGTACGAGGGGCTTTCGGTTTACCGGGTCTAAGACTCTGACCGGATTCCCGAAAAAGTCCTTCTCATCAACCCCTTTGAAATTTCCTTTATTGATGTAGTTCTTGACCAGTCGATCTTCTAATGAATGATAACTTATTACAACCAGTCTGCCATCCGGTTTGAGGACTTCTCCTGCTTGTTTTAGAAATTCTCTCAGTGCTTCTAACTCTTCGTTTACCTCAATTCGGATGGCCTGAAATACCTGTGCCAGGTACTTTATCTCTCGATGTTTCGGTGACAGCTTCCATGCGATTTCTTTAACCTGTTCATTGGTTTTGATGGGTGTATTTAAACGAACGCTTACAATCTCTCGTGCCAAAGTCCTTGCATTTTTCACTTCACCATACTCGCTGAACAGATAGATCAAATCCTTTTCTTTATACTCATTAAGTACCTGCATTGCGCTCTTTTCGGCGTGCTGATCCATTCGCATGTCCGGTTCTGCGGCTGCCCGGAAGGCGAATCCTCGCTCAGGCGTATCAAACTGGTGGGAGGAAACTCCTAAATCGGCCAGTATGCCGTCTACTTTCCGAATGCCATGTAGCCTCAGATATTTTTTTAGAAACCTGAAATTGGCACTAATAAATGTGAAAGAATTATCGCTTTCTTTGTTCCAAGACTCGGAAAGTCTTTTTGCATGATCCTCTGCATCCTGATCCTGATCAAACGCAATGAGGTGTCCTGTTTTCAGATAATGAAGTATTGCTTTACTGTGGCCGCCGCCGCCAAAGGTTACATCTACGTATATTCTACTTGACTGTATTTGCAATCCCTCAAGGCACTCGTTCAGCATTACCGGATGATGATATTTGTATTCGCTCATTCGTCAAGATATTTCTGGGCAAGTGCCGAGTACTCACCGATGTCATTAATCATCTGCTTATCAAATACTTCACGATTCCACATTTCGATATAGTTGCCTGTGCCTATGAGGAGTGCATCCCGCTCTATTTGTGCATGGGCCAGCATTGGGCCGGGAACATTAATGCGATTCGTATTATCCAGTTCCACTTGAGCGATACTCCTGAATAACATCCTTTTCAACTTCCGCTGTTCGGGGTCAAATTCACTCAGTGATGAAATCTTATAGTGAATCTTTTTATACTCTGCCATTGGGTAGAGAATTAGGTTCGGCTCAAATCCTTTCCTAATAACCAGTTCGTTATTGGAGACCTCCGGAAGATTTGCCTTGATTTTAGCTGGCAGGACAAATCTTCCCTTAGCATCCAACTTACATTCATACTCACTTGTAAAAAATGCCATGTTAAATCTTAATAATATGAACCACCTCCGCAAGTATAAACAATTTTTGCTACTTTCTACCATTTATTCCCACTTTCCCCCACAAAAGATAAAATTTTAATACTAAATCTCTTAAATTGATGATTACAAATTATAAGTAAAGTCATTGAAAATGAGTGACTTATTCAAACAGGAGTGACAGTAAAAGAATTTTGAAAAAAAATATAAAAATTTATTGAATAATAAAAAAGGAGATCAAAAAATCTGGCGGATGGGAACTAAACTTTAAACGGTAGTCAAAAGACCTGAACACAAAAAATGAGACTGTTTATGCTAGGGTCTCGTTCCTATAAACTAAGCCGAGAAAGAGGGATGGCTCATTAACTTTTGGAAGGTGTTAAACTTTTCCAACGTTTTCTATGTAGAAAGGCTAAAAAGAAGGGGACTTCGACTACGGAGCCCCCTACCTAAAACATGAAAAACTTAGTAATCCAAACCACAAATATAAGACAGATAAGAAACAAATCATACCCGGAGAGGGTAGACTAACTAATCAGTATCGTCTGTACAAAATTTAAGGGATAATTCGATGACCTCATAGGCCTCCTCAGGATAGTCCTCTCTTTTAATATAGGGGTTCTTCGGTGAAAACCTTAGTCTAAGCGTAGATTGTATCTACGCTTTAGTATATTTTGTTAGCTTCTTGTCTTGAACAGAATGCAGCTGATTTTAAGAATGACCGGAATTTGGTTTAAACCTGCGAGGTTTTATGGATACAACTGAGTTACAATTTACTAACATTTATTTATCAAATAACTGTTTTATTTTCTCACAAACAAGCATTTTTAACTCCTCATTGATGGTGCCGAGTTTTCTTTTTATCAATGACTTCGGAATGGTTACGATTTTGTGTAATCGAATGACTGAATCTACTGACAGACCTGTGCGTATCCAATAGTTGGAAGTTCTCCTGACGAGCACATCACTGGCTAAAAGATCATCAGATATCTTACTTGAAATAAAGGCAATGATTACGTGTTCATGGCTTCCTATTTCAGAAGTCAGGCAAAGTGCAGGTCTTACCTTCAGAGTAGAAAAGTCATCAAAAGGAAAAGGAACCAACACAATCGCATTTTTAATCATTTACAGGTACTCCGTCAGTTAATGAATAAATATCTTCAGCAGGGTCACTGAGAAAGTCAAAAGCAGGATTCTTGGAAATAGAGTGTAAATACAAAAGACTTTCGTCATCTGCTTCTTCTTGACCAAAAAAAATGCAAACGCGAACGTCCTCTTCTGCTACGCCTAACTTTTCCTTAATTTTTAAGTAACCCCTTCGATCTGTCTTTGAACGTATTTCAAGAGCCTTTCTCATTTACTGATACTTTTTGAACATTAAAACTAGTGTTTTTTTTAGAAAAACTCCCCAGCTAAGCGCAGCCTGTACGCTTGAATATATCTTGATGCCTTCTTGCCTTGAACAGAATGCAACTGATTTTAAGGATTACCGGAATTTGGTTTAAACCTTCGAGGTTTTAAACAAGATTTATCTAAACCTCGAAGGTTTTTACGGATACAGCCGAGCTATTTGGCTGGGTTATAAAATACGCCTAAAAAGAAATCTGTTATTTTCAATTTCATATTTTCTGTCTTTTTTAGTTTATTATGTATATTAAAAATGTATTTATTAATATTTAGTTATTTTCTATTTAGTTTAAGGACTGCAGCGAGTGAATTTCGGATAAAAGCTGCCTGACAAGCGACCACCTCTGGCGAAACGAGAACACTTAGTCACACGGCGGACATCCCAGTCGGAGATGTCCCCGGTGAAGGAAGATTCCTGAAACATGCCGGTCATATCCCTCACGCTGCTCACGTCCCAGTCGGAGATGTCCCCGTTGAAGTCGGATGTAAGAAACATGTATCTCATATGCGTCACGCTGCTCACATCCCAGTCGGAGATGTCACCGTTAAAGGAAGATTCAGAAAACATGTAGCTCATATTCGTCACGCTGCTCACATCCCATTGGGAGATGTCCCCGTTGAAGGAAGAAGCCTCAAAAAACATATTTCCCATATCCGTCACGCTGCTCACATCCCAGTCGGAGATGTCCCTGTTAAAGGAAGATCCAGCAAACATGTAGCTCATATCCGTCACGCTGCTCACATCCCAGTCGGAGATGTCCCTGTTAAAGGAAGATCCAGCAAACATGTAGCTCATATCCGTCACGCTGCTCACATCCCAGTCGGAGATGTCCCTG
>JAPPDO010000059.1 GCA_028821635.1 Ekhidna sp. | reverse complement strand
CATCCTTGAGAAGACTTTTGAATTCCTTAATCTCACAATGACTTGGATAGAAAGCCTCCCGGGTAGTCTTGTTTAATGGATTAACATTGATCAATATGGACTCATTCTGATCTACTCCTTTGGTTTGATCTTAGTTTTCAGTCTACATCATAAGTCATTCAAAACGCTGCTAGTCTCAAGTGGACTCATCCTGATTTTTCTGTTAAACTATTCAAAGCAATACTATGATCAATTCACAAAAAAGCACCTTATTTTTTATTCAATAAAAGAAAAAGTTGCTATTGACGTGATTGAGGGGCTTTCAGCCCGATTATTTGTAGAAAGTGACAGCACCATTAATTTGGAAAAGTATTCATTTCAAATCAACCCCAACAGACTCGCCAACCGCCTCCCTCCTATTGAAGAGACAAGTAATCCATTAAAAAAGGAATTTCAGGACTTCGGAGCTTTTCGGCTTGGCACTTTTTTAAATCGAAAAATCTTAATCATTGACTCAACCACTTTTCACCTAGATTTCAAAAAGCCAATTAATGCTGATGTCATTCTGATTGAGAACAATGCAGTCAAAAATCCGGAGTGGTTCAAAGAACATTTCATAGCTGATCACGTCCTTCTGGGCAACTCAAATTCCTACCGCTATGTGAATAAAATGAACAAACAAGCCAAATCAATCGGTTTTAACATTCATTCGATCGGAAATGATGGAGCATTTGTTCTGAAGATTGAGGAGTAGGAGAGGGCGAGGCCCCCACCTCGCCCTTGCTCTCCAACAATATGTTGGCATTGCGCCAACGAAGCCGACGAGCGTCGGCGAAAGTCTTAATTTCACAAGTAGCTCTGCAAATATAATGCAGCATTTAATATTTCAAAACTTTATTGATTAAAAAATTAATTTTTTCTGCTAAAGGCTCCATTTAACAATTACTCCTGCAAAGGTTAATCCACCACCAAAGCCTACCATTAAAATCGTATCTCCACTTTTCACTCCTCCGTTCCTTTGGGATTTTGCTATTGCGAGAGGGATTGATGCTGACGAGGTATTTCCAAATTCCGTAATACTCTCCGGTATCTTTTCCACAGGGTAATCTAGGTTTTTAGCGATTGCTTCAACAATTCTTAGATTAGCACTGTGGGGGATGATGTAGTCAATATCGTCGAGTGTAAGTCCAGCTTTTTGAACCAGTTCTTTAATTTTTATTGGGATGTTGCTAACTGCCCACTTAAAAACCGATTTTCCATTTTGTATTATTTTGCCGTTAGGTATTATCTCAAGTCCATTTATGTTATCTTTTTTGAAGCTTAGATATAGATCATGCCCAAAATCGCCATAAGTCCCTGAATTAAACGCTATAAAGTGTTCCTCCTCAGAAGGCTCGACCAGCACGGCACCTGCTGCATCACCAAAAAGAATACATGAATTTCTATCTTCAAAATCTGTGAATTTGGATAATGCCTCCGCACCAATGACCAGTACTTTCTTATTGATCCCTGCCGTCACTAATCCGTGAGCCAGATGAAGTCCGTAAATGAATCCTGCACATGCAGCATATACATCATTGCAACCTGCGTTTTGGATTCCCAATCTGCATTGCACACGAGAAGCGACGTTTGGCATAGGATGATCAGGAGATGTGGTACAAACGATAATGAAGTCAACATCAGAGATCGTTACACCGCTATTTTCTTGTAAATTTTTTACTGCTTTTACACTCATATCGCTTGCGAATTCCTCTTCCTTGGAAAATCGTCTCGTTTTTATTCCTGTTCTGGATACAATCCAGTCATCACTCGTGTCTATGATCTTTTCAAAGTAATTGTTATCAATTATGATTTCAGGGGTATAGGTGCCAAAGGCGGTTATTTTGGACATAAATTTAGGTTTGAAATAATACGTTATTGAGATAGCTTATTTGTAAAAATAAGTTCTTTTAAGGAAGTATTAAATCCAAGAAGGCAGGCTATTTACTTTTACTTATTAATTTTTCTATTTCCAGCAGTTCGTCTCTCAGCTTTGCAGCTTCCATGAAGTCTAGTTCTTTTGCCGCTTTTTCCATTTTTCTTCTTGTTTCAGTTGCAAGTTTTTGCAGTTGATCTTTTGACATGTAAGCGACTACAGGGTCAGCAGCAATGCTCTGTTTCTCTTCTACATAATACTTCTTTGCTCCTTTTTTCTTGTCCGCCACACCGGTTTGTTTTAATATTTCCGAGCGGTTCTTTTTCACCGTCATTGGAGTAATACCATGCTCTTCATTGTATTGCATTTGGATACCCCTCCTTCGATTGGTTTCGTCAATGGCCTGCTTCATTGAATGAGTGACTTTATCTGCATACATGATTACCTTACCCCGCTCGTTTCTGGCTGCTCTTCCTATGGTTTGGACTAATGATCGCTCATTTCTGAGATAGCCCTCTTTATCTGCGTCCAGAATTGTGACCAGTGAAACCTCCGGCAAATCAAGCCCCTCTCTTAAAAGATTCACCCCAACTAAGACATCAAATACCCCAAGCCTTAACTCTCTCAAAATCTCAACCCTATCTAATGTATCTACCTCTGAATGAATGTATCTTGTTTTTACGCCTGTATTTAGCAAATATTTAGTTAATTCCTCAGCCATTCTTTTGGTTAATGTGGTAACGAGGATACGATCTTCCATTTCTATTCTTTGTTGGATTTCTTCCATTAAATTGTCTATTTGATTGACACTCGGTCTTACGTCGATGACGGGGTCTAGTAATCCTGTGGGGCGTATGAGTTGTTCAGTGATCACACCTTCAGATTTTCTCAGTTCATAATCTCCCGGAGTAGCACTCACAAAGACCACCTGATTTAACATATTCTCAAACTCATTGAAGGTTAGTGGACGATTGTCAAGTGCAGAAGGGAGTCGAAAGCCATAGTCGACCAAATTCACTTTTCTGCTTCTGTCACCTCCCCACATACCTCTCACCTGTGGTATTGTCACGTGACTTTCATCAATGATCATTAAATAATCGTCCGGAAAATAATCTAATAAACAGAATGGCCTAGTGCCGGGCCTTCTGCGATCAAAATAACGTGAATAATTCTCAACGCCGGAACAATAGCCGATTTCACGAATCATCTCAAGATCAAACTCCGTCCGCTCTTTCAATCTCTTCGCCTCAAGAAAGCGTCTTTCATCTTCAAAGTAATGAATCTGCTCTACCATATCCTCCTGAATCTCCCTAATTACAACTTTTAGTTGGTCTTTTCCGGTTACGAATAAGTTAGCTGGAAATATGGTAATACTCCGCTCGTCAGATTGCCTCTCACCCGTAACAGGGTCAATTCTCTGAATAGACTCAATCTCATCACCCCAAAAAATGAAGCGATAAGCAAAATCTGCATACGCTATGAATACATCAATAGTATCTCCTTTGACTCTAAATGTCCCTCTTTTAAACTCAGCCTCAGTCCTGCTATAGAGTATGTCAACAAGATCGAAAAGAAACTTATTCCTTGAAATGACATCTCCTTCTTGCAGTCTAATGACATTTTTGCCAAACTCTTCGGGATTCCCGATACCATAAATGCAGGACACCGACGCAACGACTATTACGTCCCTCCTTCCGGAGAGCAATGCAGATGTTGTGCTTAGTCTCAACTTCTCAATTTCGTCATTAATGGAGAGGTCTTTTTCTATGTAGATGTTGCGTGTCGGAATATAGGCTTCCGGCTGGTAATAATCATAATATGAGATAAAGTACTCAACGGCATTCTCAGGAAAAAAACGTTTGAACTCTCCATATAGCTGAGCCGCCAGTGTTTTATTATGACTTAGAACAAGGGTTGGTCTTTGTACTTGCTCTACTACATTGGCCATTGTAAAGGTTTTCCCGGAGCCGGTAACACCTAAAAGGGTCTGAGAACATTCGTTGCGGGTAATGCCTTCACTAAGCTGCTTGATGGCTTCCGGTTGGTCTCCTGTGGGACTATATTCTGATGATAGTTTGAAATCCATTTAATTTACTTGCATGGACTATGCTAACTTTTCCAAATATCCCAAGATCTCTCAGCCTGTAGTTCAAGCATTGCTAACCCATTTTTGGCTTTAGCTCCTTGACTCATCCCTAAACTCATAAACTTGGTCTTCTCGGGATTATACACAAGATCATACAATAGATGATCAACCCCCAAACGTTCATAAGGAATATCCGGACATTTACTTTCATTTGGAATCATCCCTAATGGGGTAGTATTAATAATTAGCTTAAAACGGTCAATAATTTCCTTATTTTTACTTATCTGTTTGTAAGTGTAATCGCCTGCATGAGAGGCTCTTGAAACCGTGTTAAATAGAATGTCACAGTCTATTAAAGCAGCCTGAACGGCTTTGGAGGCTCCTCCGGAACCTAAAATAAGTGCCTCTCCCTCAAAATCGTTTACCCAATTCCTGAGTGATTCTTTAAATGCGATGTAGTCCGTGTTGAATCCGATAAGCTCTCCTCCCCTTCTCAAAACAACATTTGCCGCCCCTACTTTTATTGAACTGACATCTTGCCGATCCAGGTATTTAAGCACTTTCTCCTTGTGAGGGACGGTTACATTAACACCTATTAAATCTTCATATTTCAGCCATAAATCCGGGAAAAGATTTAAAAACTCCATCTCGAAGACTTCATAGAGATGATCTTTTAAGCCTAGCTCTTCAAATTTTTTAGAAAAGTATTTTTTAGAAAAGCTGTGACCTAACGGATACCCTATCAAACCGAAACGCTTCATTGGTGGAGACTTCTTCTCCCCAAAAACTCAACAAGCCACACAAGGCCATAACCTGCTAACATTAGCAGGATGGCTGTAAAAACTGATTGATTAAAAGACGGTAAAAACCATTCATAACCCGAAACTACTCTTTCTCCTTTTTTCAAGAAAAAATCTCCATTAACATCTAAAAGAAAGACTTTTTTCTTCCATGGCCATATAAGCATCAGTGAGCCTAAAATAAAACCGGTAAGTCCGGATATTGTCTTATTCTCATGCTTAGCTAATAAATAAGATATTAATCTTGAAAGAACTACAAATCCGATGATCGCACCGATACCTACCGAAAAAATAATCTTCAAGTTCCTGTTTGGGATAGCATCCAGCATGATCAGTTGATAGTTCCCCATCAAAATGAGTACGAATGAACCTGAAAGTCCGGGAAGTAACATACTACTCATGGCAACGGCTCCACAGATCATTAGATAAACGAAAGAATTATTTTCCTGAGCGGGCTTCAGAAAAGTAAGACCCACCGCAATGGCGAAGCCGATTAAACCGCTAATGACTACGGAAGAGTCCCATTCTTTGATCTTTTTACCTACATAATACACAGACGCAAGTATAAGCCCGAAAAAAAAAGACCAGACATACCGTTCTTGCTGCTCTCCCAAACCCATCAAATAATCTAACGCTTTGCCAAATGTGACCAAGCTAAACACTGCACCTAAAATGAGGATAAACAGAAATCCAAAGTTCACATAAGTCAGAAATGCCTTTAAATCAAGTTTAAGTAAAAGTTTTATGGCATGTAAATCGAAAGATTTAAGTGATGCGATCAGTTTATCATAAACCCCTGTAATGAAAGCAATCGTCCCGCCGGATACACCGGGGATCACGTTAGCTCCTCCCATGGCCACTCCTTTAAGAAAAAGAATGAAGGTATGCCTCACTTATTTTTATTCTAAAAAATGATTGAACGTATCCCCTCTTAACCCCAGTCGAATTGTTTCTAGGGGGATTACTTCATTTGGGGCAATGTTGCCCAGATTGACATTGGTGCCGCATAGTTTTATAAACCACACTTGCTGTGCTTTTTGGGGTGCTTCCCAAATTATTTTTTCACTCGGAATTTGGGTTAAAATCTCTTCTACCAAGCCTTGGCGAACCTCTCCCGATTCTCTGAAAAGTCCTACATTTCCACTTTCTCTTGCCTCACCAATGACCTTCCAAGCTCCGGCATCAAGCTCGGTTTGCATTTGTTCAATCCATTTATAGGGAGGGATAATTTTAGCGGCATCCTTAGAGCCAACTTCACTAAGAACCGTTACCTGCTGAGAGAGTATGCTTATAAATTCGCACTTTTTATCATGGTCTAACTCAACTGAGCCATCAGATACTTCAGCATATTCAAGATTAAACTTATCAATAATCTTCTGATAATCTTTGAACTGATCTCGTACTATGAATGCTTCAAAAAGGGTTCCACCCAGATAACACGGAATGCCGGCATCTTTATAGCGTACTAATTTTTCATTCAATTTCCGAGTTAAATAGGATGTGGTCCATCCTAATTTCACAATATCAATATATGGCTCGCTTGTCTCAATTAAATCCTCTACCGATCTGAGGCTAAGCCCCCTATCCATGACCATGGTATACCCTGTTGATCGAGGTTTTTGTTCTCTGTGAGGAATTTGTGTTAGGTGGTAATTCATTAAATTTTTGTCACTTCACTTAATAAGCAAGCACAAAAGAATCAAAAATAATTTTTAACCCGTCAAAGTTTATTGGTTATCTTCCCTAAACTGATTGATGATGCGATAAAGTGCTTTTTGAGTAGGCAGATTTGAAAAAAAGTCAAATAACACCTGATGCCCTTCAAAATCAAGCATTAAAGCTGTCTCCAGTTGGTTAATTGCATGCTTGTAGTTTCCTGAACCGATCAAATAAACGACTCCTCTGTAATACATTTCTGCATTATCAGGACACTCACCGAGACCTGCTTCCAAAATATTTATCGCCTGATCGTAATCCCCCTGCTCGTAATAAACTATTGACCAGTTTAACCAAACGGAAGGGTTCTCCGCATCCATTTCACTAGCCTTTCGGTACGCCTCAACGGAAGAGATAAGGTTTCCGGTTTCATATTCAGCATCAGCTACAGCTTTCCAGTATAATCCATTCTCTGCATCTAATTTGAGTGCCTTGTTAAAGAAATGGACGGCCTCGTACCATTTATCCTGAATCACCAGACAGGTACCGATTCCATACCATGCCTCGTGACACATTTGATCCAATTTCGTTGCTTTCTGATAATATTTGATTGCAAGGTCGTTTCGTGAGAGTTTTTCATATACTGCTCCGATATGGCAATAAGTCTCTGAAGAAGCTCCCTCTAAATCAAGCGTTTTAAGATAGGCCACCAATGCTTTGTCGTGATAACCTAGATTCATTTGGGCATTGCCCATATTAAACCACGCACTGCTAAAATCTTCATTAATGGCTACCGCATATTCGTATGCGTCTATCGCTTCTTCATATTTACTTAACTTATCATAAACGATCCCCAAATTATACCATGCATATTCAGAATAAGGGTCTTGATCAATAAATTTTTGATAATATGACAAACTGCTTTCCAACTCACCTGAAACATCCAAGCAGTATGCTAACTCATAAAGTGCATGTTCATTGAGCATGTTTATTTCAATCGCCTTTTTTTTTTTTTTTTCGGCATCCATATATCTGCCAAGTCCCTGATACGCCATGCCCATGTTAAAGTATACCTCATCTTTATCTTCCACATTGGCTAAAGCATTGGCATAGGCAGAGATAGCCTCCTCATATTGTGAAATCAGATAATGTATTGCTCCTTTTTGTAGCAATAATTCGGGATCATTAGGATGAATAGTTAGCGTCTCATCAAGTAGTGCCAATGCGTCGTTTGATTGATTCTGTTTAATCAGAACATCCGTCTTTTCAATGGTAATATCCACCGAATAAGGCATCTGACGCAATGCAATATTTGCCGCTCTAATTGCCTGATTTAATTTGTTATGAACATTATAATAGTTGATTATTTGGATGAAGCTATCCTCATCAAAGTAGTTATTTTCCAAGTTTTTAAGAAAAGCCTCAAATCTTTTTATTAGCTCCTTTTGCTCCTTATGTTTATGTTCCTCTCTCATATTTTGATCATAAAGTGAACGGTGTAGCGTGATTTAATTGATCTTCCCCCGATTTCATAAAGTAAAGCCACTATAAAGATTTCTTCATGATTACAAACTAACTAAAGAATTATATTATTAAACAAATTTGTTTTCGCCCTAAAATAGGTTCTTCACCCCAAGGCATGTTGAATTTTTAAATGATGACAGTATTGTATCAAATATTGTTAGTGATTCACAATGATAACTAATCCTGACGAGGCCCGACTAATTGTGATGTGCCCTGATTACTGTAATACTGAAATTTCAATGTCATTCTCGCATTGATTAACTTGCGTTTCCAATTTTAACCCATGAGCATTCACAAACCCATAAAAGTAGTTACTACTCATCAACTCAAGGAGATGAAGGCAAAGGGGGAAAAAATTGCGATGCTAACGGCCTATGATTATTCTATGGCTAAAATCATTGATCAGGCTGGTATTGATATTATACTTGTTGGAGACAGTGCCTCCAACGTAATGGCAGGTAATGAAACAACGCTGCCGATTACCCTAGATCACATGATCTGGCATGCTACTTCCGTTGTCAAAGCAGTGAAAAGAGCATTTGTGGTAGTGGACGTTCCTTTTGGCAGCTATCAGGGAAATTCCTCTGAAGCACTGCGGTCATGCGTTCGGATTATGAAAGAGTCAGGCGCACATGCTGTCAAGATGGAGGGCGGACTTGAAATTAAGGAAAGTGTTCAAAGAGTACTCTCGGCAGGTATCCCCGTCATGGGTCATTTGGGCCTTACACCACAATCTATTTATAAATACGGAACATACAGTACCCGTGCGAAAGAAGAGGAGGAGGCTCAGAAGTTACTGGAAGATGCTGCACTGCTGACGGCACTGGGGTGTTTTGGAATGGTACTGGAAAAAATACCCGCTGACTTAGCCAAAAAAGCCGCAGAATCCGTGAAGATACCCATCATTGGGATCGGTGCAGGTCCTGACGCAGACGGTCAGGTATTGGTGCTACATGATATGTTGGGAATTACACAAGACTTTAAACCACGGTTTTTAAGACAATACGCAGACCTGAACAAAATTATGACGGAAGCGTTTGAAAACTATGTTTCAGATATAAAATCAAAATCATTTCCAAACGAAAGTGAATCTTACTAACAAAAACATAAAGCTAATTAAATTAAAAAATGACTAAAATCATATACACACATACAGACGAGGCACCGGCACTAGCCACCAAATCTCTTCTGCCAATTATAAAAGCCTTTGCCAGCCAGGCTAACATAGAAATAGAGACAAGAGACATCTCACTAGCCGGACGAATCATTGCAAATTTTCCTGAGTTTATCACTCCTGAACAGCAAATGAGCGATGCTCTTTCCGAACTTGGGGACATTGCCAAAACCCCGGATGCCAACATTATCAAGCTGCCCAATATTAGTGCTTCTATTCCTCAGCTCATTGCAGCAATTAAAGAATTACAATCTCAGGGTTATGACCTGCCGGACTATCCGGAGGATCCAAAAGAGGGTAAAGAAAAAGAAATAAAAGCACGATATGATAAAGTCAAGGGATCCGCAGTAAATCCGGTTTTAAGAGAAGGAAACTCAGATCGAAGAGCCCCTAAAGCGGTCAAAAATTTTGCTAAAAAATTTCCGCATTCAATGGGCACATGGGGTCCTGATTCAAAATCCCATGTTGCCAGCATGAAAGAGGGTGATTTTTACGGGAATGAAAAATCAACCACCATCTCCGCCCCGATTAATGTTTCCATTGAATTTATGGGAGCAGACGGGTCAGCGAAAACGTTAAAGCCGGCCTTTTCACTTCAAAAAGGTGAGGTCATAGATACTACAGTGATGAATATGGCCAAATTAAAATCCTTTATCGAAAACGAAATTGAGGATGCCAAGGCACAGGGTGTGCTTTTTTCACTACACATGAAAGCAACCATGATGAAGGTATCTGACCCCCTGATATTTGGAGCAGTTGTTACGGTCTTCTATCAAGAACTATTTGAGGAATTTGGTAAGTTATTCAAGTCTTTAGGCGTAGACCCAACCAATGGCATTGGGGATATGTATGCTAAAATCGAATCGTTAGATCAGGAGCAGAAAAATAAAATTTTAGCGGCCGTCCATTCGATTCACAAAAAACGACCAGACCTCGCAATGGTGAACTCTGACAAAGGGATCACGAATCTTCACGTGCCCAGTGATGTCATCATTGATGCCTCAATGCCTGCCATGATCAGAGCCTCCGGTCGGATGTGGAACAAAGACAATGCAACACAAGACACAAAAGCGGTCATTCCTGACCGGTCTTATGCCGGTGTCTATCAGGCAGTGATTGATGATTGTAAAACAAACGGTGCATACGATCCGGCTGCGATGGGGAGCGTCCCAAACGTAGGGTTGATGGCACAAAAGGCAGAGGAGTATGGCTCTCACGATAAAACATTCCAAATACATGCCGACGGCGTTGTTCAAGTAAAAGATGAGGCCGGAAGCGTAATTCTTGAGCAAAAAGTGAGGACGGGCGATATCTTCAGAATGTGTCAGGTAAAGGACGCTCCGATCCAAAACTGGGTGAAATTAGCAATAAGCCGTGCCAAAGCCGCCGGAGCACCGGCAGTATTCTGGCTGGATAAAAACAGAGCACATGATGCTGAACTTATTAAGAAACTGGAGAGGTATTTAGGGGATCATGACACTTCCAATATTGAGCTACACGTTCTCTCTCCCGTTGAGGCAACGAAATTTTCTGTGGATCGAATCCGAAAGGGGAAAGATACTATTTCAGTCACAGGAAACGTACTGAGGGATTACCTGACCGATCTTTTTCCAATTTTGGAGGTAGGGACCAGTGCAAAGATGCTATCCATCGTCCCACTAATGAATGGTGGAGGATTGTTTGAAACGGGGGCCGGAGGATCAGCTCCTAAGCATGTGCAGCAGTTCTGTCAGGAAGGACACCTCAGATGGGATTCACTCGGTGAGTTCCTGGCATTGTCCGTAGCTCTTGAACATCTGGGAGAAAAGTACAATAACGAGCAGGCAAAACTGATGGGCATAACGCTTGATCAGGCGATTGCCATGCTGCTGGAAGAGAATAAATCTCCGTCCAGAAAAGTCCATGAGATTGACAATCGAGGCAGTCACTATTACCTGGCACTATACTGGGCAAAAATGCTCGCCGCTCAAAATAAAGATGCCGGCTTAAAGGAAACCTTCTCAAAAGTGGCTAAAGAACTTGCCGAACAAGAGACGAAGATCAATGAAGAGCTTTTAGCTGCTCAGGGATTACCAGTAGCTATTGGAGGCTATTATCAGCCGGATGAGGAGAAGGCATCTAAAGCGATGCGACCAAGTGCGACGCTTAACCGCATCATTGATTCAATCTGATGAGTTGAATCCATCATCTCTTTCTCCTTATTTGTTCCCGGTAACGATCCGTTCTTTAAAAACACCAATAATTCTTATATAGCACGTATGATCAAATAAATACGATGGAACGACTATTAAAACAAACTTTGTTTTATCCATTGCATAGTTGTTTTGTAATAAAATCAGCCGGCCTCTCCCCTACTCCCTCACAAACTTCAACAAACGACCGTCCGACAGATGTACCAGATATAAGCCGCTTTGCAAGGAGGCAATGTCTACCCTTGTGTTCGTGGGGCCTTCCAGTAACGGCTTGCCGCTGAGACTCAGAATCTTGAAGGTACCTCCGACCGGAGAGCGCACCTCCAAATGGCGGCCCGAAGGGTTGGGGAAGATGACGGCTTCTGCCGCATCGTCTGCCCCCAACGGAGCCTCCTCATCGTCATCAT
>JAPPDO010000128.1 GCA_028821635.1 Ekhidna sp. | reverse complement strand
GGTCTGATGCTCCAGCAAGACTTCTCCCAGTCGGATTAACATGGGAAAGTTTGATGGTTAGGACGGTTTTTTGATATTCAAAAAGTTTCTGAAATTTCAGCGGGAGGTGGGGTGGAAGACCGGTCTCGAACCGGCGACCTCCGGAACCACAATCCGGCACAGTCACCGCTTGCTACGCAGGAGGGCGGAACTATAGCAAACTGACAGGTGACGGGAGCAGGGGGACAGTTAATTATAGTTATTATCAGATTGCGGAGGGCGATGAGGACTCTCCCCCCGCCGAGACTGCCCAAGGCAAGTACGCAACCACCTTAAAGATGCCAACGGAGTACGGGAGCACGGGTATTCTTAAGGACTGGGATAATATAGATATAGACGGCGACGGTGTCAAAGACACCGAGGATACAAATGACTTCTGGGATTTTGGGAGTACTATGCAGTATCCAATCCTCAAAGGAGTCGGCGGGATGCAGCGGTAGAGGGGCATCATAAACAGTGCCGATCTGGCAGCGCAGCGAGTGTCATAGGCACTTTTATGATAGAGGGTTTGTGATCCGCGTGGAACGTCCGGCGTGGAACGCTTGGCCGATGAGCCTGTCGAATCGGGTGTAGTTTGTGATCCCTCCCTGTCTGAAACAGGATTTACCTGATTTTAGGATTATCGGGATTCTTGTTCGTTTGCGTATAAGACCTCACAAGACCGTACTTTGACTTTCTAAGCGCATACTTTAACTTTTTAAGCCCATTTGCAAGAAAAAAAATGCGTACCAGAGGAAAATAACCGCTGACTAGACTATAAAGGACCTCGTTTCGGCCAACAATAACATCGGAACGGTACGGCAAAGCCCATTTGGTGTCCCACTAATCTTTTAGAGGGTGTGAAACTTTTCCGGAAATCTCCTTCCAAAGAGAAGCTACCCACCCACTTCGGAGGAGTAGTCCTCAGCGGAGATCATGTGATCCCCTTGTTCAGAAATTTTAATTTTAATCATCCATCCCTCGCCATAAGGATCTGTATTGACAATCTCCGGGTTACTTTCAAGTGCTTCATTAATCTCAATGACCTCCCCGGAGACCGGCATAAATAAGTCAGATACTGTTTTTACTGCTTCAACCGTACCAAAGACTTCTCCTGCGGCCAGCCTTTCTCCTTCGGTTTCAATCTCCACATAAACAATGTCTCCAAGTTCTCCCTGAGCAAAGTCGGTAATTCCTACAGTAGCTATATCTCCAGCTATTTTGACCCACTCATGGTCTTTGGTGTACTTTAAATCTGATGGAATATTCATTATCATTTTTTATGAATCTCAAAAATAATTCTTTGACTTAAACTACACTACTGAGACAGCCCAAATCTTAGTTGAATTCCAAAAGCAGAAGTAGCCCGCCGGTAAGAACTTAATATCTTTGGATTAGTAACATTCCGCTCGAAGTAAAAACTAAAGTCCAGCCTATTGTTTATTTTGTAAGTGACGTTCGGTCTAAGTTGGTAGCTTCGATTGCCATTGGTAAGTATGGCTTCTTCAAAAATACGCCTCTGAATGGTCTTTGAGTCTCTTACTGAAAGTGCGGCTCTGAATGTAATATCATTTTGTAAGGTGATGGTTCTCCCCTGCCACCTCCACGGCAGTTTAAAACCTACTTTAGAGTACCCAAAATCTAGGGTAATATCATTGTTTGTTGTTTCAGCGATTTGTGCATTTGAGAGGTTCAGCGATAAGTTTCTGCTTTTTCTGAACTCCAATCGGGCAGAGATATTGTTCTGGGTTCGGATATTAAATCCGATAAGTGGGACAAATTGCTCGGAGATCAATACCTGGTTAATGATGTAAACCGGAATAAGTCTGCCGGTGCTGTCATCTTCGGCTAATGGATACTCCAAAATATCATTTTGCAACCCGATTACACTATCGTCGTAGTTTAAGGAGTTCGTGAAACCGGACACGCTATAGGTGGAATTGTAGCCATGAGAAATGGTAAATGAAGCAAATACCTCCGAAATAGCCGAGAAGTTTGTCAGGCCGGTATAGTCCAATCTCCAGTTTGGGAGAGGTGTACTTGGAAAAGCAGTAAGTTCAACTGAACCTGCATCTTTACCCGAATAGGCGGCAATAAAAGCGGGCACTAAAACATCCTGTGAAAGTGTATCATACAATATCCCATTGCTTGCATCAACCGACGGATTCAACGCATTAAGTCTTCTTCTGACAGACAGTAAGTTTTCCTCAAAATCAGCAAACGCTTGTGAAAAGTTATTTTCACGATTTGGCTCAAAAGACGTTGCGACGGATAGGAATGAGGTTGAATAGCCTCCGGATCGCGAAGGGGTGAGTGTCTCAAATCTGCCTTCATCTTTGTTAAACCTAAAGATCTCCTGATACTGATTATTAAGCCCCCGGTTCCATGTAAGTTGAACCCTCAAGTCCTTAAACGGCTGTAAATCAGCCTGAATGTTCAGTTGAGTGCCATAGGTTTGTTGGAAAGGAGAATTCAAATCGTCGTTTTCTATCAGCCAACCGTTGCGGGCGGCTTTTTGACGAATGTCAGGGTCTTGACTTCCCAAGATAAACTGAATGCCGGGTGCATTGAAAGCACTATCCATTCCGAATAAAAAGGCACGTGGAGCAAACCCGGAAAGTGAGGTACTTTCATTAATGTTATACGAGCCATTTATTGACTGAAGCATCGTTAAAAACTTCAAGAATTGATTTCCAAAACTTACCTTCTCATTCTGACTCGGGGGTGTATTTGCATTTTTGAGTAGCGTTATTTTGTTGTAGAGTTTGTTCATATCAATTCTTATATTGAGCCCGATTGTTCGCTGATTGCTGAGGAAGTTTCCAAAAAAAAGGTCTATCTGTCGGGTCGAATCGGAAGGGTCCTCTATGAAGCGATCAGAGCCTCCATTTTCGATGGCTCCGGCCCTCCAGGAATAGCCCACTGAATACCTTGCATCCGAAGATAACCAGTCTGTCAATGGCAGTTTGTCCAGTGGAAGCGCATAATTAAGACTTACGTTTTGGTTAAAGTTTTTAAGCCTGCCTAGATTTAGAATTTGATCCCAGATATACCTCTTTTCTGAGGTGGTCGAAATATCGCCCTCAATAACTCCCTCCGGTTCATCTATAACAGCGTTGGCAGTGGCGTCATAAGTTAGTACAAGGCTTCTTGTAAAGTCCCATCTAAACCCATAGTTTCTCACAAAGGTGAAAAGACGTTCATACAGCGGGTCAAGCGGCTGTAGGTTATTATCATAGAAAGTAGTGGATCTAAAATCCCTCCGTAGGTTGGCCGAAAAAGAAAAATTTGACGGAACGGGCGAAAAGTTGAAGTCCTTAATTAGCGCAAGGTAAGGGCTTGACAGTTTCTCGTAATTCTTAAAGGGTTCAATGCTCAGGGTCGAGGGCGTGTAATTATAATTTATGCTTCCGGAGATGGTTTTATTAAGCAATTTCCGAGTAGTAACATTGCTTGTTACCCGATCACTATATGCGTAGCTAAATGAGAAGTTCTCAACGTCATAAATGCGGCTGGGAGATTCGGTGTTTACTTTTTCTTTACGAACATTTGTAAAGTTGATACTTCTGTTTGTAGTTCTATCCTCCACTATTCTGCGATATTCATCCCGCTCTTCTTGCGAATCAAAAGCTTCCAGTGAGGCTTCCAGTGGGATGTCCGGATCTAAGGGGTCAAATTGAGGGGTTACTCTGGTCTTTGCATAGCTGGCATACATTGGAATCACTAAACCGGTTTTTTCAGGCTTTAAGAACTTTTCCAAGTTAACGCTGGCAGAAATATCATACTGAGTGGTCTCCGCTCTGGAGCGCTCTGAAATTCGTTGTTGTATCCCTCCGAATCCAATAGCGGTATATCGTGTAGAGGCTGATACTGTTGCTAAATCTGCGAGCTTCGTGCTCAATCTGGCATTAGCTGCCCAGCCGGCGTTGGAATCGAAATCTGTAAGTCGAAGTTCATTGGCCCAAACGCAGACTGACTTAGGAGATGTAGCATTATCACCTCCCGGGTTTCTGACACCTAGCATCAGTATTTTAACGGCACTGATGTCCGGCCTCCCCTTAATTATAAATGTATACCGGCCATCATTAGATGGTACTGCGTATGGGCTCATCTCATCGGCATTCAGCCTGTTACGTTCGGATTTTATACCTAATAATTCCCGAATGGAGATGTCAAGTTCATTCTCAAGGGGCCAAACCAGTCTTCTAATCTCTTCGGAGGAGCCATTTACACCGGGCAGGGTTATGACCAGCGGCAGTTCAACTTCATAATAATTTTCATCAAAATCAGTGCCTAGCCGTATGAATGCCCTGACCTCATTGTCCATGGTCATACTGTTATTGATTGATTCTGCATGGAAAAACATCTTAATTCTTCCATAATTGACCAAGTCGAAGTTCACATTTTTATAAACTCCCCTTCCGTCCTTATCGTCAAGATCATCAACACATATCTGGAGCGATTGCTCATTGAATCTTCGATTTTGAGTAGTTGTGTTATCAATGTCACGATTTAAACCCGGCGGCAGCGTGTATCGAATACCTCCGGCATCATTCGTGCTGTTTTCTTCAATGGAGACTACGGAAATATCGAAATCTGTCGGATTAACATTCGGAATTTCATTCAACCCGGGCTCGTTCAATGACCCTTCGTACTTACGCCATTGACTACCAACCATTCTGAACTGTGCCATCCTTAAAACCACAGGTTCCGACCAGCCGGTCAGGTACATTCTTATGTATTTGATATTATCAAAGGAAGGCGATCCTACTGTCCTCCCCGTCGTTCGAATGGGAATTCTAAACTGATACCAGGTTGAAACGCCATCAGATGCCGTTATTTGATCATTAATAAACCTATTGGCGGCTAAGTTTCCACCATTCGGATTACTTCCAAATGCGAGAGGAACGGTGTATTCAAAATATTCCTCAAGACTAGAGATCGTATTATCCTGATTCAAATCCTCATTGTCCGGCAGCGTATTGGATGCAGGGATGAAGTTCTGATTGACCGAAGCGGCAATGGGTGAATTGTTTTCCATACCATTCCAGTTCTTATATCTCTCCACGATTTTAGCATCCGCATCATCATATCTTTCGTCTAATATGTAAATAAAATCGTCCGCAGAAATATCAATATTATCCAAGTTCCCGGCGAACAGTCCGATACCGGCAAGTGCGTTCTGCTGAAGAATTAATGGCTCAGCGTTGTTATTCAAGCCGTCCATCCCCACGTCCTGATTGTCCCGAGCACCCGCTGAATTTTCAAAGAAATTAGTAAGGTACTGATCCTCGGTAACTCTCCCCCACTCGGAGTTAATGTCATCAATTGTGGGTGTTATGCCATCTGTGGGGAGGCCATTTTCAAATGCGTGTTGATCATCTCTGGCTACATCTTCAGAAACACTGCCAAGATTGAAGATCAGTTCTCCGCCGGTTGAGTTAGGTTGATTGAGGCGACCGTCCAAGACGGCCCCTCTGACCTGATCCTGAATAAAAGGGTCTAGCAACCAAAATTCAATGTATTCAATATTTGTCTTATCGAAGTTGACTTCATTTGTGATTGGCCTTGTAATTCCACCCCAATTTTGCGTTGGGTCTCCTGTCAATAGTTCCTGATTAGAAAGGGGGTCTATCGCCGCATCGGGGTTATAATTGTATTGACCTCTTTCCTCAGGGAAGTATGCGATGTCAAAAAGCGGCTCATTGAAATTGACAAGTGTCTGGTCTCTCTGAGGAAAAATCTCCTGAGGCAGATAAGCCCTCTCATAGTAATTCTCCAAATCCTCTGCTGAAATATTGTCGGGTCGATTGTTTCCCCCGGCACGATAGAAAATACTATTATCTACCGTATACCACGCAATCTTAGCAGATCGAAACCTATTGGTAACATCTCTGTCCGAGGACTCATTAAAAATGCGAGGCGTAGCGGCCAGTTTCCATCCCAGCCACCCTCCAATATTGATTGGGGTAATGGCGTTTTCAAAATCATCGATGTAAGAGGTTCCCTCTCCATTGACAATATTGCTCGTTCCCGGAACAAGCTGAGCAAACTCCGCATTGAAAGAAACAGTGGAGGGCACCTTTGTGCTCACCAATGGTAAAGCATCAACCATCTTGGTAAGAAGTCGGGATTCATTTTGATAGTTAATGTCAAAACCATATTTAGTATTAGCTGTGGGTTCGCTCCCGACGGCAAACCTTGTCCTTAGTCCTTGTCTTTCATTCAAATGGAGGACTGTTGCGCCGATATTGAAGTTTTCATTAAATCGGTAATCAAATCGGGCACCGGTAAGCGTCCGTGTTTGGAAGTTGATGAGATCGGCTTTTTCATAAGATACATTAATGGTTTTGCCGGAATTGAGTATGCCTTCGTTTAAAATTCTGACCGATCCCAGGTTGTAGTCCACCGAGTAATCAAGCCCTTCTGTTAATAACTGTCCGCCGGCAGTAATGACAACTGAGCCTTCGGCAACATTAATTCCGGGCAACTGAATTTGACTTGCAGAGCCTGCGGTCAGTTTTCCGGCGATTACAAACTTATTTTTGTTTGCGTCCAGTTCTGCCTGTGCTTTTGGTTCATCATAAAGTTCTTTATAGACATATTTTTCGATAAGTCTGTTCTCCTCCGGCACGTTGAACCTTCGTTCTAAGGTTGACCCAAAGGGCTCTAATACCGGAAAGATTAGATTCCCATTTCTTGTGTCTATCGTTACGCCGCTAATAAAATCAAAATTCCCATCCGGTTGGCGGTCATTGTTGGGATTCAGTCTATCCAGTCCAAAAATCTCGATCAGTAGCTCATCTTTCAGTTGCTGCCCCTCATGAAGGGAAGGGTTATCCTGACCTGTAGCATCATCTCTGTAAATCACCCGAAGTTGAAACCCCTCCTGACTGATTTGAGCAGCGTTGAGATTATAGACGTTCTTCATCATCAAATCCCAGCTAGGCACATTTACATTGATTCGATTAGGGCGCAGTAATTTCAGATAAATGGCCTGATCGTCGCCTCTGTTTTGATAATCTTCATTAAGCTCCCCTACTTTGTAATTTGAACCATTGAATGTATACTCGTAGGCAACGGCGAGCATCTCATCGCTTTGCAGCCTTCTGGTAAGCGTAACATAGCCTAACTGACCATTCAAATTATATTCAGTCTCGCTGAGTCTTCGTGCCGTCGTTACTTTTAAAAAGTCAATTCCACTTTCAAACGGACTATTGACTCCAAAGGATTCCAAATCCGCATCAATCTGGTCTACGGGCAATCCAACATTTATATGCTGAAATAAATCGTTTGCATTATTTCTTGTTGGATTTCCGGAAGGCACCCCGCTGCCGGACGGAGAGACATTTGTATTGGAAATCACGACCCCTTCTCCCAAATCCATCA
This sequence comes from Ekhidna sp., assembly GCA_028821635.1. Lineage (GTDB taxonomy): Bacteria > Bacteroidota > Bacteroidia > Cytophagales > Cyclobacteriaceae > Ekhidna. Next base: position 4,390 of record JAPPDO010000128.1, on the reverse strand, counting down.
GTCCAACAATATTTCGGGTAGTCTCAGTATCGTTATTTCGGTTGAGTACGTAGAGTTCAATTCGGGTTACGTTTACTCCGGAGGTTATTTGCGGTGCCGTAGCTAACCAACGCTCATAGTTGTCTCTGAAGAAATGCCCTAAAAAGAAGTGTCTGTTTTCGTCGTACTCGGAGGCTTGCACTTCAAACTCCTGCCCCTGAAAGCCACTCTCAATGGTTAATGTCTCATTTCTTCCTCTTTGTTGAGAGAGTATCGTTGTAACAAAGAGTCTCCCGAATTGAAGCTCTGTTTTTAGCCCAAAAAGAGACTGTGCGCCTGACATCAGGGAGTTGCTGACGGGCATACTTACATTACCGATTTCTATTTTTTTGATGATCTCCTCCTCATAGCCTGTATATTCTACCCTGAGGTTATTTTGAAAATCAAAAGTGTTGTTGTTATCAAAATTGGCAGTAATGGCGAGCTTCTCTCCGACTTTGCCCACCACACTCATGCTGATCTGCTGATTAAAATTGAATGCCCCGTTTCGCTGCTGTCTTCGAGGTATTGCAGGGTTATCTACTCGCTGAAACCTCCCCCCAAAATCCAGATTCACAAATCCATTGGGCTGTATATCCACATAGCTGCCACCAAAAATTCTGTCAAAGATTGGACTGACATAAAGCCTTGGGATCAAACTTCTGCCGCTGACGGCACTCTCTCCGTCGAGTCCTGCGGAGCGCTCTTTAAAATACTCTTTATTTAATGTGGAATTATTGTATTTATTGAACTGTTCAAAACTCATAAAAGTAGCTGGGCGAAAGTTCAATTTCCCAATGTTTTCAAAAACCGAATAAGAGACACCGGCATCTTCGGCGGTGGTATCGGGATTGAAATTCACTTGCATATCCAATTTGGAGGGATCTCTCAACAAAAGGGGCGATCGTGATATTCGATTTGAAAAAGGGTCACCAAAACGATAAGTTGGCTGAAAGGTTGGCCTTATCGTTGGTTGGTAGGGAAGGGTATCACTTTTAACGGAGTCCTGTTGCTGAAACAAGGCGTTAGCATCCACTGAACCCCAAAAAATCAATATCCCCCCTAAGAGTAGTTGTATGTAGAAATTCCCTCTCAAAAACAGCGATTAGTCAGTTAGCTAGGTTAAGATCGTTTGAGGGCTTGTTTGATCAATTCTTCAATTTTAATCTTCTCTCCGTATTCTTTCAAAATCGTATCCACCGTTTTTTCAGCAATTGATTTATTAATCCCCAACGTAGTTAAAGCAGATAACGCCTCCGAGCGAAGTGTATTATCAATGTGTGGTGAAATTTGAAGGCTTTTATCTAATAAACCTTCTTTTTTCATCTTATCTTTCAATTCCAGAATAATCCGCTGAGCAGTTTTCTGGCCTATCCCTTTCACACTCTGAATTGTTTGTACATCTTCACGAACGATTGCTGACTGTAATTCTTTTGCATCTAAAGATGACAAGATCATCAATGCAATGCCCGGCCCTACGCCGTTAATGGAGAGCAGATCAAGAAATCTTTTCTTTTCAGACTGATCATAAAAACCATACAGCGTATGGGCATCTTCTTTGATGTGGAGGTAGGTTTGAATCAGAATATCTTCTTTATCTTTCACTTGGCTGAAGGTTGTCAAACTAATTTTTAATTCGTAGCCTACTCCATTCACATCAACGACTAGCTGTGTGGGATCTTTGAAAGCTAACTTTCCTTTGAGGTATGTTATCATGGGGTGTTACTTTTTTCGGTGCTTGCGTCAACCACAGCTATGGCTACCATATTGAAAATCTCTCTCACCGAACTCCCAAGCTGAAGGACTTGAACGGATTTATTCATACCCATTAGAATAGGGCCGATGACCTCAGCACCACCAATCTCCATCATGGTTTTGTAAGCAATATTGCCTGATTGCAAATCAGGGAAAATGAGCGTATTGACATTTTCGCCTTTCAAATTATTGAAGGGATATAATTCATCACGAAGACTTCTGTTTAAAGCAACATTTGCCTGTAGGTCGCCATCAATCACAAAATTCGGCCAACGATCTTTTGCCATTTTCACGGCTTTAGCCACTTTCTCGGGTACTTCACCTTTGGCCGAACCAAAATTGGAATAGGACAAGACAGCGATTTTAGGATCATGATCAAAGAATTTTACTGCTCTGTGCGTCAAACCTATGATTTCCACGAGATCTTCTACTGTGGGATTCAGGTTTACAGATGTGTCGGCAAAAAAGAAATTACCTTTTGGCGTATTTATGATATACATGCCTGCAACTCGACGGATGCCTTCTTCTGTCCCAATGATTTGAAGTGCAGGAAGTAACGTTTTTGGATAATCATTGGAGAGCCCTGAGATCAAAACATCAGCTTCTCCCCTTTTCAGCAGCATCATACCGAAGTACGTCCTGCTTGAGATTGCTTTTCTGGCTAAGTGCATGGTCATACCCTTTCGCTGCCTCATCCTGCAATACTCGGCGGCAAATTCTTCTAGCTTCTCTGGATTGTCTTTGGGGTCAATAATTTCACAGTCTTTGAGTGCTTCAAGATCATTCTCCTGAATCAATTTTTTAATGATTGGCTTTTTACCGAGAAAAATGGGCATCGCTACCCCTGAATCAAGCGTCATCTGCGCCGCTTTCAAAATATTTACATGGTCTGCCTCGGCAAATACAACCTTTTTAAGCTGTTTATTTTGTCTTGCGCTGTAAACAAAGCGTGTAATTAAACGCTGGTCGAGCCCAATTTTCTCCAGAAGGTCTTCTTCATATCTTTTCCAGTCTTCAATTTGAATCCTTGCAACTCCGGAGTTCATCGCCGCTTTAGCAACTGACGGAGAGATGGTGGTAATTAATCGGGGGTCCATCGGCTTGGGGATCAAATAGTCAGCACCAAACTTTAGGCTCTTTCTCCCATAAGCCTTCAAAACGATTTCAGGCACCTGCTCTTTTGCTAATGCTGCTATTGCTTTCACCGCAGCGAGCTTCATCTCCTCATTAATCACCGTAGATCGTACATCCAATGCACCTCTGAAGATGTATGGGAAGCCTAAAACATTATTAACCTGATTGGGATGGTCTGAACGACCGGTCGCCATGATCACATCATTTCTTGTTTGTAGTGCCAGGTCGTATGCAATCTCCGGATCCGGATTTGAAAGTGCAAAAACAATCGGGCTGTCAGCCATTGATTGCAGCATTTCAGGTGAGACCAGGTTCGCTACGGAAAGGCCCAGAAACATATCCGCTCCTTTCAGGGCATCTTCAAGTGTATCCAAATCCTTCTCCGTCACATATTTTGACTTGACTTCATCTAAACCCTCTCTTTTTCTGTTAAGGATACCCTTACTGTCGGCCATAAAAATGTTTTCCTTTTTGGCCCCCAGTGAGATATACAGATCAGTACAGGCAATCGCAGCGGCTCCGGCTCCGCTGACAACAATCTTTATCTCTTCTATCTTCTTCCCTACGACCTCTAGCGCATTCAGCAAGGCAGCACTGGATATAATGGCCGTCCCGTGCTGGTCATCGTGCATCACAGGAATGTTCATCTGATCTCTCAGTGCCTGCTCAATCTTAAAACTTTCCGGTGCTTTTATATCCTCAAGGTTAATCCCTCCGAAAGTGGGTTCCAGCGACTTAACAATTTCGATGAACTTATCGGGGTTCTTCTCATTAATTTCAATGTCAAAAACATCAATGCCTGCAAATTTTTTGAAAAGCACCCCCTTACCTTCCATCACAGGTTTAGAAGCTTCCGGGCCAATATCTCCTAAACCCAATACGGCCGTTCCGTTCGAGATTACCCCCACCAAGTTGCCTTTAGCCGTGTATTTATACACCGCTTCCTTATTTTCAGCTATTACGAGGCATGGCTCCGCAACTCCGGGTGAATAGGCAAGCGCAAGGTCGTGCTGCGAACCTACGGGCTTTGTGGAGTTTACTTCTATTTTTCCTGCCGGTTTGTTTTCGTGATAGTCTAAAGCATCTTTAGGTCGGATTTTGGTTGTGCTCATCGTTTGAGTTTGGTTGAGATGGACTGAGGTGAATGACTAACTGACCCTCAAAGTTCACTAACCTAAGTTTAATTAGCAAAGTACTGCTTTTTTAAATCTTTTCTTTGCAGCAGGGTTCAGATGTGACAACTTAATTAAAAAATGAATAAATAGAAGGTAAAATCAATAATGGTTTCGGAGAAAGATTTAGTTTTAGGTTTTTTAGTGAAGTATTCTATGGAGTATATCAATTATAGATGTTGCAATTATGATTTGGTCTATAGCTAGAGTAGAAAATGTATGACCAGAAACTTTTTTAATAAAATTTAGCATATATGGCATTGCTAATTTAGCATAGTTAAATGATTGAATAACAAATATAAAGAATATTC
>JAPPDO010000440.1 GCA_028821635.1 Ekhidna sp. | reverse complement strand
CAAGCGTGCAGCCTGTGGTGACCATTGCAGCGGGCACCTCACCGGTGACCGAAGGCACCGAGGCGGCCTTCACCCTGACCGCCGCACCGGCACCTATGGCTAATCTGACCGTGAGCCTTTCCGTAGCAGAAGCAGCGGGCAGCGACTTTGTAGCTTCCGGTGATGAGGGCACGAAGACGGTGGTCATCCCCACCTCCGGCAGTGCGACCTATACCGTCGCCACAGTCAATGACAACGCCGATGAACCTGACGGCAGTGTGACGGTGATCGTAGTGGACGGTACCGGCTACATGGTAGGAACTCCGAGCGAGGCCAGCGTGACTGTGAATGACAATGATGAGGCTCCATTGGGGACAGCGGAAAATGCGGTAGAAATCGTTGTCTTTCCCAATCCCTCGGGCCGCTATTTGGAGGTGCGGTCTCCCGTCGGAGGGACATTCAAGATTTTGAGCTTAAATGGAAAGTCGCTATTGGAAGGCACTACGAACACAAGGACAGACATCACTTCCCTGCAAAGCGGCCTGTATTTGGTACAGCTACCGGACGGGCGTTTGCTGAAGTTTGTGAGGGAGTGAGAAAACCCGAAAAGTTTTAAGTTATTCAGGCGGCCTTTCCCTGGCGGACCCTGCGGGTCCGTCCGATATCCGATACAGATAAAGATTTGTAGCTGCTTACAAAAAATCAGCAAGATTATGTTGACATGATTTATATTGATGTTGCTGTTTTCTGCTGCTCTTTTTTATTCTTCTGCAAAGTCCCTAGCATGGTATTTGGGGCAGCTTATCGTTGTTAGTGTAAATCCACTGTGCTAACGATATCAGAAATAATAACGATACTTCGTCAGCGTGTTTTATGGAAATTAGTAATACTTTTATCAATTATGACATTAATACGATCAGTAAGGGGACAAGTACCTCAATATGGGAGTGAATGCTGGTTTGCTGAGAATGCAGTTATTGTTGGTGATGTGATCATGGGTAATAACTGTACTGTTTGGTTTAGTGCCGTTGTAAGAGGTGATGTTAATTCCATTCGAATAGGGAATAATACAAATATTCAGGATAATGTTACGATACACGGAACTTATGAAAAAGCAGGCACTATCATAGGGAACCATGTTTCAATTGGACATAATGCAGTAGTGCACGGATGCACGATAGAAGATAATGTGCTCATCGGTATCGGTGCGATAGTGCTTGATAATGCAGTTGTAAAATCCGGGGCTATTGTGGGAGCGGGGGCGGTGGTTAAAGCAGGATTTATCGTTGAAGAGAATAGCATCTATGGAGGTATACCTGCACGGAAATTGAAAAAAGTGGATAAAAAAAATAAGGGAATGACAGAAAGAATTGCTAAAAACTACACTCTTTATGCGGGTTGGTTTAAAACGAGGAGTAGAAGATGAGCTTTTTTACGAGACTATTTCTATCCACGTTGGCAGTGATTACTGCAACCTATCTTTTGCCGGGCATTGCAATCACCGGTGACAGCCTTGAAGTTTTTATTACATCACTCATCGTTGCTGTGATTATTTCATTGCTAAACGCAACGGTAAAGCCATTATTGATTATTCTTACAATACCGATTACTATTGTCACATTCGGCCTCTTCCTTATTGTAATAAATGCAGTCATTATTTTGATTGCAGATGGTATAGTACACGGATTTGTTGTAGATGGGTTCTGGTGGGCACTTATTTTCAGCTTGCTGATGTGGTTAATCAACTCACTGTTGATGGATTTAAGCAGACATAATCAAAAATAAACAGGACATTGAGGGTCTCTTGCAAAGTTGATTTTGATTCTGTAATTCAGAAGTATTTCATGAGTTCCTCTTGATGCTTCATTAAGCGCATTTACTGTGGTATCGTAGGCATATCCAAGTCTGAAGTTTTCATTTAAGATTAGTTGAGTTAAGAATACCAGCGCATCGCCACTTCGATAAGAAACACCTGCGTATGCAATGCCGTCAAAAATCAGGGTTCCGTTCAAATCCCATCCAACCCGACTATTATTTTGGTATCGAATTAGAGTGGATGGACTAAACTTTACGTTTTGGTTTATATCAAAGATAAATCCACCGGTAGCATAGTAGTATCTACTCTCTTTAGATTCAGAAACGGTACCTTCAATGTTAATATCATACAGGGTATTTTCAAGAATATATGGGACTGAGATACCGGCATACATTACGGGATTGGCAAAATAAATTCCAGTTCCAAAATTCGGAGTGAATCGCGTGGGTGTGCCTGTCAATAGTTGGTCATCTTCGTTTAATATGTTCAACTGATTGAAGTCTGACTTTCTATTATCAAATCCCCCTGAAAGCCCCATGGACAGAATTCCGGCACCGGTTCTGATTTTATAGGCTCCATTGATGTAAAATGCTGATTCCTGATGGATACCAATATCATCTCTTGATGCTAATATTCCAATACCTAACTGGTTACCATACAAGGAGGTATTTGCAGTAAGAATATTAGAAGTAGGAGCACCCTCTACGTTGATCCACTGTTTTCTATAAATAAAACTTGCACTGAAAATATTCAAACTGCCTGCATACGCCGGATTGAGTGCCAATCCGTTAAGCATGTATGTAGATATAACAGGTCTTTGCTGCGCAAAGCCAATAGCACTAAAGACTAATCCAATGACTATAACAACTATTTTTCTCATTCTCCGCCCGAAATTACCTTACTAACTCTAAATACCCTTGAATAAGGTCACCTCCGGTGCCTAAATCTATCAGATAGTAGTAAGTTCCTGCGGGAAGTACCAGTCCTCCGGCACCAACGTTACTTAAGCCTTCAAATCGGGTGGATGCATTATTATAAAAATCTACATCGTAAATTTTTTGACCTGCTCTATTGAATATTTTCACATTATTATCAGGGAACAAATCCAGACAATCAATTAAGAAGAAATCATTCCTTCTATCTCCATTGGCGGAGATACCATTAAAAATGTTTAATTCAATGCCTATTTCAAATTCATCGTAATATTCGCAGCCATTATCTGCTATGAAACGAACCCCATAATTTCCTGGAATTGCATCTATCAATCTTGAGCCTGTGCTTACGACTTCATTCGTTTCCAGGAATATCCATTCATACGATGTTAAAGAAGCATCATTAAACTCATCAAAGTTCACAATCGCAGTACCGGTAAATTGATTGATAACTCCGTCCTCTGTTCTGAGACAAAGAGAACTATTTGCTTCTATTGAGAATACGGGGTCGGTAATTTGATAAAGAACATCGGCTTGGGCAAGCTCAGATGCACATCCTGTAGTTACGTCGGTTGCCCGAACCAGATAAGTTATTGAGTCTAAAACTGAGATATTGGCACCGGTAAACATTGGCGTGGTCATGTCGGTCGGATCAAACCATTCAAAGACTAAGTTCAGCGTTGACCCGTCTACGTTCGTAATGGCATTTCCATTGGCTTCCAAGCAGTTAGTTCTGTGATTTATAATCTGAACGGCTGGGGCGTTTGGAGGCATAGACGCATCTGTAATTTCAAATATTTCCGTAGTAGGGCATGAGGTATTGTTGTCGGTTAATATCATACGATAAGTACCTATTTCAAGGCTATCAATCACGAATTCACTATTTGATACTAAACTGCCAACCCGATTGCCATTCTCGTCCTGCCATTCTATTGAAGTGGTTACTGAATCGGCGGGATTTGTAAGTATCACACTAGCACCTCCACTCTTCTGGTCAAAACAAACCATTACATCATCAATATTGAGTATATATGGGATATTTTGCCTGTTGGTTTCATCTTCTATGGTAACCTGTGTTGCGTTGGATTGACAGAAACGGTCAATCTCATCAACCGCTAAAACCACGTAGTCACCTTCCTCAAGATTTTGAACCAGTGTTCCTGTGAAATCTGCGGCTGTGGTATCCGGATTTGCGCCAACTGTAGCCAGGTCTCCGATAAACCAATAAAAGTGATAATCATTCACACTTTTCCCACGGGCAGGTGTAATGACGGAGACAGCTACTGCACCATTAAAATTATCACAGTTAGTGTTAGCTGAGGAACTGGTAGAGATCGCTATTGGATTAGGAATATCATTTTGAATCATCTCTGTTCGGGTAACTGTGCATCTCGAATTTAAGTCAGTAACTTCCACAGTATAAGTGCCGGCAGCAATTCCGGTAATCTCATTGGTATTTGCGCCTGTAAGTTCTGCGCCTCCGGTGTAGTCATCAGCCGTAAGAGGATTAGTAGTGTCATCTCCAAAATACCATTCAAAGTCATAATTCGCACCTTCTCCCTCTCCGTTTGCCAGAACGCTTAGTCTTCCATTAGGAATACCGGGGTCACAATTTGACTGGTTATCAAATCCTTCAAGCGTGAGTGTCGGATACTCAAAGTTTTCACCAACTATGGTTTGGAATGGAGTTGTTGTACATCCAATAATTGTGTTGGTTCCGATGATCCAGTAAGTGCCGGGAACTGCTGCTGTATAGGCGCCTCCTAAATTTGATTGGAAGATGGGAGCAGGAGACCCTGAAGTAGGATCGGTGTTATAGTAAGCAAAGTCGTAATCAGCAACATTATCTCTACTCACAGCCGTTACGGTAATTATTCCATTTCCATCACAATTTATGGAACTGACGGTGTCCACATCCAATATTTCCACGGTGATTGGAACATTGGGTAATTCGAATTCTTGGATGGTAGTGCAGCCTGTAGATACACGCTCAACTTCTAATGTGTAGGTTCCCGCATCCAAATCATTGATTGTGGAGTTTGTCTCCCCGGTGAGTATGGTTCCTGTTCCTGCCCCCGAATACCATTGGAAACCATAATCTGCGTCAGTATCGTCAAAAGGACCGCTGCCGTCGCGTAGTGTAACTGTAGCAGCTAGTGATCCTTCTGAGGTAAAGCCGGGAGCACAAGTAGAGTCTGCCGTATTTAATTCCACGCTAATGATGGGATTAAGTCGGTTATCTTCTATTTCAACCTCAAAGACGTTAGTAATACATGTTCCAATTCCAGCAGCCTGCTCCGCCTGCACGAAGTAAGTTCCACCTTCTAGTTGGGATACCCGATTTACGCCCGGGTCTCCATTATCCCCGCCATCAACATTAGCATTTGCGAGCAAAACATTACCAGGGTCTCCATCAGCTACATAAGTAGTGTACCATGTATATTCGTATTCGTCTGCATTGTCTGTAATATCAGCGTTAGTGATAGTAATTGAACCATTTAATGGGGCACAAGCATCATTATCAATTACAGTGGCACCTGTTATCAGGTGTTGTTCAGGATTATACCTGACATTGATTGTAGCAGAAACCTCACAGTTATTAGGAGTGCCGCCGGGTCCGCCCAATCGTTGAATTGTTACGGTATAGCTTCCGGGATTGAGGTTGTCAGGGTTAGAGGTAGCTGTCTCTGTCAGGATATCTTCATTTAAGACTGTGGTACCGTCACTGTCCCTCACCCATTCAAATTGATAACCATTTGGCTGTTGCAGTGCCGATGGATTCCGGTTTTCATTCGGGTCTTCAGTGACTGTGAGTGATATGGATCCATTACCGTTACTTTCATCGCAATTCGTACTGTTAATTATCGTTCTGGACTGAATGACCGGTTCGTATGCTACATTAAGGATCTCCTCGTCCAATGATGCTGCCGTCCAACATTGCAGCGTAGATCCCGGGTTGAATGCCGGGTTTCTGATTTCCCTAGCGATAGCTATGTAGTCTCCGGCAGGCAATTCCGAGAATGAGGCTTCCTGTCCCGAAGTGAGAACCGGCCCTCTTCCTGCTGCTAGTGCATTTCCATCTCCGTCTAATCTATCACCGGTAGCAGGATTGTAGGTATATGGGAATACTTTACCTTCATAAGTATAGGAATCCAACCGGTTTGCAGGAACCCCTGACCCTGCATATAAGTAAACAATATATTGACTTATGTCATCAGGCTGTCCCGTAGCATATCCAGCATTAGTTATGACATTAATAACCGCATTAACTCCACCTGAGGTGATGGTTTCAGCATTAGCAGGAGTAGAGGATCCTCCATCAAGTACGATTTGAACCATCTCAGCACCATCGTCAGAAACAATTGTTCCTCTAGCACCTCCTGAAGTTGTAAATGCCTCACCAACGGTAAACATAGTTGTTCGTGGCGGAGTGTTTACTACTGTTAAGGTAATGTTGTCTGCTAATCCAACCCTGGCAATTCCGTCATCGTCAGGACACTCTTCAACGTTCTCTACAGTAAGTGCCGTTGTTACCTGTTGTCCCTGATAGCCTAATTCATACATATCAGAGAACCTGCACCCCGTTACATTATCTATTGTCACAAGAGTGTAAAGGCCGGAAACGATTCGACCTAATGTAACCGTTGCTCCTAATCCGGTGCCCCCGCTATTCGCCACAGTAATAGGATTTCCCGGTGCTGTTACAAGGCTTTCTCCGTTAGTAAGCTCTGCCCCGGAGCCGGTTGCTGTCAAAGAAGCAAAATCCTGCGCCCCCTCATACCATTCAAATGAAAATGCCGTGCCCCCATTAGCGGCACTGGGAGCAGCCGGCATGGCAGTTATCTGAGCCATGATTTCCCCGGAACTTTCATTACAAAAATTGGGGATAATATTCGAGGTAAAAGCGATAGTTGGTCGATAAGGAGACACCTCGTCAGTTACAGTGACAGTCTCTATTGCACTAATACATCCAGTTTGCATCTCCGTAATGACCACAGTGTAATCACCGGCAGCAAGTCCGGTTACATTGTCAGTAGTGACATCTGTGGGAGTAGAGAGGTTGCCGGGGTCTACTCCCTCTTCAAGCTCATCGCCAGCGGTTGCACTTGACCCGAAATACCATTGATAATCATAATCAGCAGTAAATCCTGTTGGAGTTCCTGTCGGAGCAAACGTCAGGTTTGGCACTACATTAACCTCACCATTTGCGGGATAACAATCTGAGTGGTGAGTACTTGAAGAAGTCCTTACAGTAAGCGTGGGAGTGAATTCCCTAATGACAGCACGCGCGATTTGGGTGCAGCTTGTGGCATTATGAGTTATCAGAACGGTATAAGTCCCATGTAATTGATTGTCAATAAGGGAATCAGAATCAATTACGGTGCCTGTTGCTGATGTTCCCCGATACCATCTAAACGAATAGTTGGTATTCGGACCTTCATCAATTGTAAGTGTTGCACTGCCTGTTGGATTTGCGATATCACAACTGAAGTTATCCCGAATAATCCGGATTACAGGGGTAATATCAGGCTCTTCTCTGGTTATGGTGATGGGAATTCTGGGAGCAACGCACCCTGTAACACTGTCAGCAACCACGAGTGAGTAGTTTCCTGCCTCTGAAACGTTGAATAAGCCGGTGGTATTCGTTGAGTCCGGAGTGCCAGTGACAGTATTTCCTTCATATAATTCAAATTCATAATCCCCACTTCCCGGAACTACTCCGGAAGCATCCAAAGAAGCCGAGACCGAGGGATCACAGCTAATGATTGCGATGTCTGTGTCCATGGCATCCGGATCAACTGTAAGAGGGCTAGAATTATCTCTAATACGCCTTCTTGCCGTTTCAGAGCATCCTGCTGCTTTCTCAGTTACTCTCACTGTGTAAGTAGCGTTTTTAAGACCCCCGAGTTGGGAGGAGTCACCACTAACGAAGAATACGTCCTCATCTGCGGGTCCCGGCAGGGCATTAGCGGCGAGGGTATTTCTGCCTAAAAACCATTCAAATTTATAGCCGGCAGTACCACCGGCACCATCACCGTCAGCAGTTAAAACTCCATTTCCATTTACACAATAGGTATTTTGACTCGTTACTCTAATGGAAGGTTCGGGCTTTATTGAGTTATCTGCGACTCTCAAAACTTCCCTGTATTCACATTTAGAAGCATCATTCTCAACGATAAGCAGAAACGCTCCCTCATTATCTACTTCATAGGAAGCTCCTTGAAAATCAGGAGTTGGCTTTTCCGTGTCTCCATCGTACCAGTAGAATGTATAACCCGTTGTTGTTCCTCCTACATCTGCGGATAATGTGCCTGTTCCTCCGCATTCTGTGATGTTAGCTACGTTTGTATTCACGCCCGTCACGTTGGTGTTGGCAGAGGTAATTTCCACATCCCTAGAGGAAGTACAGGCGGTAGCATGTTGAAATACTTCTACATTATAGCCTGTCTGGTTACGATTGGATAGTCGTGTCCCTGTACCTATGGGGGTTGCCGCATCTCCTTCAAAGAACCATGTGAATTCATACCCGTCGGCTGTTACCAGCGTATCTTGCGGCGGGTTGCTTGTGGTGGCAGGAAAGCTGCCATCTTGGGTGGTGGTATAAACGAAGGCGGAGGCGATACCGTTTGGATTTTCACAATTTGTATTTGGGGCCTCTTCGTATGCCCAAACATAAATATCGGGTCGTGTTTCAGTGATAGTCACCGTTACTGTGTCCGAATAGCAAACGGTCTCGGGGAAGCGTGCAAGAACGCGATAGTCTCCGCCGTCCATTTGTGTAAAAGTGCTTGTACTGTTTAAAACATCGCTAAAATCGGTATCGGCAATATCGTACCATTCAAATTCAAATCCGTCGGCTTCAGCAAGTTCTCCTGAAGTTAAGTTGGCGGTTCCCTGAAGTTTAATATTATCAATGTAATGATTTTCAGTATCACTATTGCTGTGTATACTGACTTTGATGATCAAAGAGACATCGTTTTGCCCGGCATTATTAATGCCTGATAGTTCTGCGCGAGCGTAGTCAAAGTTTCCATAATGCACCCCTTCATTAAATTCTCCGCTCTGGGTAACCCTGTCTGAAATATCCCTTAACTCATACTCGACTTTTATGAAATCACGAAAGTCGCCCGAGCCTTCTAGGTCTCCTCTTTCAAAAAGGTCAATAGAGACAGAGATATCCGTATATCCCGAAATATCAATGGCTTCGGATGTCCATGTTACTACTCCGGCTTCATTATCGTTGCCGGCATGGGTTACTTTAAACATTAAACCGGAACCGTCATTAGTATAATTATCAACACCGTAAAACACAGGCCCGATACTTCCGGGATCAGAAGACCAGGAAGTTGCTTCTGTGTCATTGGTCGTCCCAATGCTTTGATCTTCAAAATTTTCTAACCAAAAAGATCCTGAGGTGCGAGGTAATGTGCCCAAAAAATACGCCCTTGCTACACCGTTATTGTTGACATTAATGGTATTCCCATTGCTATCAACGTAGCTGTCTGCGCATATTTCATTATTTTTGATAACCGCTGTTTTCAACTCAAAGGTTGAGGATGTTACAACTACCCTTTCTATGTTATTTTCCGTATCGCACTCCGGAATGGTTGCGGTAGCAGGATTCTCACCGATAGGCGGCGTGGAGCCATTGTTGTTAAGGACAACGAATAGCTCAGATTCTCCTCCGATTGCAGATATATTTTGTGCGACGGATAACGTTTCGCCAACTTTCAAATTCTCTAAAAAAATCATTTCAGTATCAAGCAGCGTTGCTTCTGCTGAGATTCGGGGATCACCACCTGCGTAATAAGATACAGGTAAGTTACCGGAAATGTCTGCATCTCCGGTATTTGTAAGTTCAAATCTTACTTGCGTAGACGCACTGGGGCATGTGATGGGGTCTGCCTGAATTGTGCCGCTAAATTTTATATCCGGCGCAACAAACTCCACGCAGCCATCCATATTAAGGATTGGCGACTGATTTAAGAATGTATTAAGCGGGCTGATGTCGAACGGAATGGAGGTGCCGTCGGCATATTCGCAAATGTCAGCAGCAGCGAAGGTCACTGCATGGTTCTGAATTTCACGGGGCACTGTAAGGTCATCGTTAATATTTACGTTGTAATATCCGTGCTGATTCCAAACCCTCCTTGCAGGCACCCAAGACTCACCGTTGGACCCATATACTCTTATGCTTCCATATTGGGTGTTCTCATACGGATTGAATGGAGTGGCATCATCAAAATAACAAGCAACGCATATTTCACTACTCCCGTCACCGTCCACGTCTGCAATCACCGGATACTCTTCTCGTGTTCGGGAACGACAGAGAATACTTCTCCTTACTCTGTTCTGGTCGGATAGCTCTTTATCGCCTCTGAGTATAAACAGATTTTCTTCACCTCGGTACACGATTTCGACTGAACCGTCACCGTCAAAATCAAATAATGAACATCCGGTAAATCCTGAAGATCCCTCTTTGATTGGGAAGTCCCAATGTAATTTGAAATTTTCGTCAAGGGAAATGAGTTCCTGATCCATGACGAAATTGGCATTTAGTTTACCATCTCCGTCTACATCTCCAATATTGATTCTGCCGGTTCCATTTCTGAAGTTTTTGCCGTCGGCCCATTTCAGAAAACTCTTGTTGGTGATATCCCAGAAAAAAACGGTTGTCTCAGCCGACCGAAGGCTGCTCCCCAAGGCACCTGATAAAATGATGTCAAGATTACCATCCTGATTATAGTCAGCTATGGAGGCTGAGGATATGTTTGACCCTGTTCTGAATTTTGGGTAAAAATTAACTGTAGAGTCATCATCATGGATCAACTCATTAAGGTCGGCAACGATCGTTCTGGTACGTTTGTCTTCATTTATAGACCAAATTTCGTTTCCTGTAATCAATTCCAGACCTTTGCAATCCAGACATTGGTCTTCCTCAAAGATGTCAGCTGCAATCGGCTGCGAAATATAGGCTTGATTCCATTTTTTACCACTTCCAGCTATTAAGATACTTCCGTCGGCGGCACTCATTATTTCATTTCGATAGTATATCTCTACATCACCGTCTTCATCAAAATCAGCTACCCCCGGATTACCAAGTCCGTCATTTTTGGAAGCTTCTCTCTGCCAGATGAGCGTGAGCGCATTGCTCGTAAAATCAACGCCGTACACGGCCAGTTTGGAACCTCTATCGCTTTCAAAGACAATAATTTCTCCTTTATCATCATTATCTACATCAGCAAGGATTGGGGAGTTACCAGGGAGGAATCCGATATCGGTAGAAGCAATTGTTTGTCCTGTTGCTCCATTGAGAACAAAAAGGTCAAGTGTTCCTAGATTATTGACGGTAACTACCTCAGGTATTCCGTTATGATCCAAATCTCCCACCATCGGGGTTGCGTGGCTGGTTACTGTCCCACCGTCAGATGTCCACTCATTGCGAACTGCGAATGTCTTTACGTCCACCTCGTCCTCACAGCTCACAGAGTTTCCGAAAAAGAAATCTTCACATTCTATGTTGTTGGAACAGTCCGGATCAAAACAGTCTACAAATCCATCCCCATCATCATCAGTACTATTATTACAAATTTCTGTTTGCGCTGAAACAGTGGATACGGCAGAAACAAGGGTTATTATATGTAAAATTCGGATGTAATTATTCATTGTTTTTCTGGGTAAAGAAGAGATTTTTAGTAATACATACGTTTGGCAAATGTAATGTAACCTGTTTGGGAAGCTATTTGAATTATTTAAAAATTTGAAGGCATAATATTAATTAAACAAAGTTATAAATAAAAATCGAATTAACACAAGATAATTCTTTTTTAGATAAAAAAGGTTCTTTTTGCAGACGAGGATTTGGATTGTCCCGATTAACGAACAAATAAAATACGTTCTGAGCCGGAAAATGTGTCTTCACTGAATTGAGACCTTATTAATAAGTCAAACAGTAAAATAATCAACGTCCGAGAAAGCTTAAACACCGGAGTAACCTTTTAGTTATTAGAATTTTCGGCATTGCTAAAATGAAGTAGTTTTGCGATAAAAAATAAAATGATGCACACACCAATTACTCACTGTCCCCAATGTCATGTTAAAGACTTCATTAAGAATGGCAAGAGTGGGGGAAGACAACGTTATAAATGCAAGTCATGCCAATACAATTTTACGGTTCCCCAATTAGG
>JAPPDO010000056.1 GCA_028821635.1 Ekhidna sp. | reverse complement strand
ACCTGAAGGAAAATGGCGAGGAGAGCAGTAATAATAGGAATCACTTTGCTTTTAAAAAAGTTATTAATCTCTAGTTTATTCATTGGAATTTAAAAAAAATTATTGTTAATGCCTTCATTTTTAAGAGTAAGTATGAAGGTGTTCAGTGCAGAAAAAATTTTAATTATTCCTTTTATTGTAATGCTCAACTGCATTTTTCATTTTCTTTGCGGATAAAACGGAAAACGGAATTGATATTGATATTAAACTACTGCCTGTGATCAGCAAGTTTGTTTGATTATTTTCTGATCGGCTATTGATCTGATTAGCCAAGTAATAACCTACTAAAAAGCCTCCGGAGAGGACAAACACGTTTGAATATAATTTCTTTCTTCTCGATGATTTGGCTTGGTCTAAGATTGGTGGAAATGAATCAAAAGTGGATAATAATTCTTTATCATCCAGCTTTTCCCCGTTTTTTCTATATTCATATCCTCCAAAAACTCTATGAACTTCTATTGTACTACTTTGGCAGTAGACGGTAGTGTAAAAAAGAGGTAGAAGCAATAAAAAAATAAACCTCATCATTCAGAATTTAGATTTGAAATTTCTTGGATAATCTTTTTTTCCTTTTCTGTTAAAGTTATCAAACTTTTCTCCAACCAGTATGCAGATAAATAATCAGTGCCCCTTTTATAGATGGATTTATTTTTGTATGCCTTTGATTTAGGAAATGGTTCCTGATCTTCAGGGATTTCATAAATATTGACACCACTAATAAATGAGAGCAAGTCATCAGTATTTTTGTTTTTTACTGAAAGGGTGTATTCTAGTCTGGAGTGAGAGAGAAATATGTTACCTCCGGGCGTGTAGGAATAATATAAATATCCTGAATTAGAAGTAATTTTTACTTTGGCAACAATCGCATTTCTTTCTTTAGTCAGGTGAGATCGGTGCTCCGGTATTAAAAAATTAATTGAAGTAACGGTAGAGTCATATTTATTGATAAGAATATTCGCTTCAAATAAACCATCTTCATGCTCTTTAGGGTTAACTCGTACTGCATAGCTCTTTTTATACTCTTGTAAAAAATAATCATACTTTTTTGGTGCATCTAAATTGGTAAACCGGCCAATTTTGGAGGGTTTATAAAATTTTAGAGCTTTTTGGTATCCAATAGGTGAAATGATCTCAAAATCAATTTCATTTGCCTCCACAGCAGGAATTCTATACGCTCTTGACCCAACTACGGAGCCGTTTATAGAAAGATTTTCTTTTTTATCTTGCCGTAAATGATAGATAACATCTGCATCACAAAAGCGGATAAAGGAGTTATTATTTTTAATAAATTCTTTGTAATAAGCGTTAAGTTTGATTGGAAGAATAAGCTTCTCTTCAGTCTTTTTAATGGATGTAAGTAAAAAATCAAATACACTATTCGGTGTTATTATGACTTCGTCCAATATTTCCTCTTTTTTCTTGAGGCATACGAGCTTATCGTATGTAAGATCTGCTATTGCGATAACGGTATCAGCATAAGAAACATGCGATATTGTCACAGAATCAGTTGTTGTATGAGAGAAGATGCTAAAAAGACCGTCTTGGTTACTTATTGTTTTATACCCATTGCGTAAGTTGATAACATGAGCATAGGGTATCAACTCGTCAGTTTCGCAATCCTTTACTTGAATTTCTTAGAAGATAGTTATTTGAGCGAGTACCTTAAAGGCAATACAAAATAGGAAGTACCTAATTATCATCTATGTTATTTATATCAATAAAGATATTTTAAAATAAAAGTGGGAACATTTTACGAACCCACTTTTAATCAAAGTGCTGCTAATTCTAAAAAACAGCCTCGCCAGCTAGGCCTCCGATTGTCAAACCAATTAAAAGCCATTGCCACCATTTCAGTCTTCCACCTTCAATGTTCAGAAGCTCCTCATTAGTCAATTCTTCCAATTTTAATTTACTTAAATCCTCCATTAATATACATAATTTTACTGTGTATGTGTTTCTAATGCTTCTAATCCGAATCCAACTGCAACGCCGATAAGAAGCCATTGCCACCATTTCAATTTTCCACCTTCAATATTCTGAAGTTCCGTCTTGTTCAATTCTATCAAGTTTAAATTTTCTAAATTATTCATTTCAATAAAAATTATTATTTATGCCTTCACTTTCGGGTAGCAGGCTTCACCCTTTAATTAAAAGCAAGTATAAAGATGCTCAGTGCAGAAAAAATGCGCTAAATCAAGAAATTCATATCTCTATAAATATTTTTTATTGATGTGTGTGTAGCTTCATTTTTCATTGAACTTATGTAAAGCTGAGTTTACTCATAAAGTTTATTGTTTTATTATTTATCAGTTGCTCCTAGAGAGTCTTTCCCGACAAGGAGAACTTTTTTACTTAGATCCTCAACTTTATCATTCACTTCATCAATTTTTTTATTGATAGAATCATACCTGATCTTCGACTGAATAGAGGAGAAAGCCAAATATGATATTAATATCAAAATGGAAATAATTCTAATGGCTAATTTAATTATTTTCATTTTATTTGTAACCAAGAAACCCTGCCCAGCCTTCAGAACATTAAATCTAGAAAATCTTTTTGAACAACCAAAATGGTAAATAAATCAGTCCGATGAGCATAGAGAAGTAAAATTTAGGGATATAGAATAGTAATTTTAGATATGACGGAATCTTTGATTCGAAGCGAAACGTCAGTAATTCCCAACCAATAAGGCTGCTTACCGGTCCGGTAAAATATCCTATAATGGCATAAAAAGACATTAATTCGCCCGCTGTGATGGTTTGTTCCATCACCATCACTGCCCGGCCCATAACAAGATGACAGTAAATGAACGAGATAAAGAAAGTGAAGCATTATCAGAAAAAATGCTATTTAGTCCCGATTTATAAACAGAGGTTAAGAGGTTTACAAATTTTGTTTCCGTTTTAAGATTGGCGAAGTTTTGCATTCCAAAGGACTTGATTGTCCTCACATTATTCATTGACTCTACCAGTTGTGATTCCAGATCAGCGTCATTTTCCATGACCTTTCGCTCGACTTTTTTATTGAATCGGTTAGACAGCCAATAAACAAACGTGTAAAAGGGCACGACGGTCAGCATAACGACTGCGAGCTTCCAGTAATAAGTGAACATCAATCCAAATGAGAAGACCACGATAAAACAATTGATCAGGATGGCAATAGCAGATTCATTAATAAATGCTCGGATTTTAACAGCATCATTGATGCGGCTGATGATCTCACCTACACGCATGGTGTCAAAGAATCGCTGAGGCAGGGAAAGAATGTGTTTGTAGTACCCCAAAATGAGCTTTGCATCTATCTGCTGCCCGGTTTTCAGGATAAATACCGATTTGAAGATGTTAACAATAATTTGAATGATCAGTAAGAAAATCATCCCGACACTGAGTAAATTCAATAAATTTTGATTTGCCGAAGGCAGCACAAAATCAATGATCTTTTGGACGTAAATGGCACTGGTCAATCCGATCAGGGTAAATATTGCAGCACCAACGATAGATTGTATGATTAATGCTTTGTGCGGCTTAATCAGAAACCAGAATCGACTATTAATGGATACATTAAGGTTCTTTCTCTCAAAATCTTCATCAGGGGTTAAAAGGATCAGTATACCTGTCCAGATTACTCCAAAAGCATCTAGGCTGTACGCCTCCAGCTTTCCGGTGGCCGGATCCATCACTTTTACTTCTTTTCCGGAGGTTTGATATATTACCACATAGTGGTATAGTACTTCTTTCACAAGTACATGTGCTATGGTGGGAACCGGAATCTTAGGAATTGCCGAAATATCTCCTTTTACTCCCTTTGCTGAGAATCCCATCTTGGTGGCGGCTTCTACTAAACCAAGTGCATTTGTGCCTTTCTTATCGGTACCTGCAATCTGTCTGATTTTAGATACAGGCATTTTGAGATCATAATGATTAGCAATGGAACACAGACAAGCCGCTCCACAATCGGTAATGTCTCGTTGTTTGATCAATGTGCTCTTTTTCATGGTCTGTTAGGATTTAGCCAGTCATCCACTTTGTCATAGATCAGTTGATACAGTGTTCGCTCAGTTACGGTGAAAGAGGTTTGAACAGTCATTCCCTTTTTTAGCTTCCCCCTGACCCCATTCTTCAATGTCAGGTAATCCTGCTCAAGCTGACATTCCACTTTAAAAAAGGGCTGGGAATTGATTAGGTAGGTATCAGATGAAATATCTGAAACCCTCCCTTTCAAATAGCCCCATTCGTTTGGGTTGAAGGCATCTACCAGAAGTAATGCTTTCATTTGCTTTTTTATTAATCCAATATCTTTTGGGGCTACCCGACAGATGGCGATCATGTCAGAGACAGGAGTAATTTCTCCAATTTTTAAACCGGCAACAACAAATTGATTTGTCTTTAAAGGAAGCACGTCCAATAATTCTCCTGAAGCAGGGGCAATTAATACGCTTCTCAAGCGTTCACTTTCGAGTTCTTTTTTGCGAAGTGATAGCTGTTCTTTTTCTTGCTCAATTGATAAAAGCGTTTCTTTCCAGTTATTGATGGCCTGTTTTTTAAAAACTTCCATTTCAGCACATGATCGTTCGTAATTTACCTCATCTTTTTCAAATTCTACTTCTGATATTACATTTAGCTCAAAAAGCTTCTTCTGCCTCTCATAAACTTTTTTGAGTGCTTCTTTTTCGATATTACGCTGTTCTAATTCCGTTTGATATTTCAAGAAAGCAATTTGAAAGCGGGAACTTATCAGTCGTTTGCTTAACTTAATGTTTGTGCCAGTAAGTCTTCGGAGATCTTCTGAGAACCCCGCCAGTTCAGACAGTCGAGAGTCGATTTGGTTTTGTTCCTTTTGAAGAATGGAGTTATCAAATACCAGTAAAGTATCACCTTCCTTGACCGTCAGGTTTTCCTGGAGGCGATTATTTAGAAGTAATCCGCTCGCTGGGGTGTTTAATTCATAGCGATTGGTAGGCGTAGTGATGATTCCGAAAGCTGAAACAGATACTTTTATTTTGATAAATGGAAGTGAAACTAAAATGATAACAAAGGAAATAACTAATATGAGGTAAATAGAGATTGATCGCTTCCTTAACCTGAATGTGTAGTGTTCTACTGAGGTATTTATAAACTCTTTTGGAAATATCTGATTCATTAGGCGATCTATTTTATTGCATTTAACAATATAAACTACTAACGATTGTGCATAAGAGATATATATTCTAATTAACTATCTGCATAACTAAGTGTTTTAAAATTGTATGAGACCTTTGCATAAACAGCCTAATTTTTTGATTACCTCTTAAAATTTGACTCCCCTTAACTAAATATCCTGATTAAACTTTTCGTTTTAGCCCCCTTTTATCGTCCCATTCATTACTAAACGTGCCTCTACCGTACTATCACTAAGCCCGGACTGCGCTTCAGATTATGAGCGATGGCCTCTAAATATATGCTGGCTATGTGTTTTTGCTATACCTACATACCTGCACCAAATCACTTCTTCATACTCCCAAAGGTGCACTCTACTTTTTTACACCGTTGCTTGCTGATTAACATATTACACCTTGTTCTGCCATGTTGATCTTGCGTATGCGACGGCTTACGGCTACATCACTAAAGCTGGCATAAGTAAAACCTAATTTGTAGCGCATGCCTCTGAGTTGCAACATTTGATCCTTTTGTTAATCTTTATGTGCAAAGCTCTCAAACTGTAATTAGGGCATGAATTGAATGCTTTGTAACTGCACTGATTTTGGTATTCAGTATTCAAGACAAGCTGGAATTAGGTTAAAAGACAGTTATAGCAGGTGGCCCAAAAGCGGCGGGAGCAATCCGGATGATTTAGACGAAAATCCTGAAACTCAATTCTCTACTCCGGCCTCATGATTTCTTACTTGCACTTTCGGATCAACTGAAATAATAGAATCCTCAAGTTCTAAGGCTCCATCTACAAATTCGGAGAGATCAGGCTGCCCTGCCTTCACCCAGCAACTCATCCAGAAATCCCCTACCATCTTAATGGAAGCCTTCATTCTGCGCTCTACCATTCCATTGAGTCTGCGATGGTAGTCTCTAGAGAAAGGATAAGAATACGTTCGGACGGTTCTCTGCCCCTGCTCTTCATAACCATACTTTTTAGACTCAGGATACTTCTTGGTGAGTTGTTTTTCAAAAAGCAGCACTGAATCCAGTGCCTCGTGTGCTCCGACTACTGCATCCCACGCATACAACTGCAAATCCGCCACGTAATCTGCCTTCCCTGTCAGCAAGTCATACTCACCAAAAAACAACTCCGGCAGGCGCGATTCCCAAAAGCCATGAATTCCATATTGACCGGTCAGTTGCCCATTGTAGTTTTCCGTAGTATGCAGAGGAACGTTTGCATCCGCTATGTAGTGACCAATATCTGCCGAAAGCCTCAGGATTTGATCTGCATCTTTATTTTTAAAGGCTTCAATCAGCCAAAAAGAGACTTTTTTGATATGATATGGTGCGATACCGTAGGCATTTAGCGTGTCTTCAGAGTACATTTCTACGGCATCTTTCCAATATCGGGGCATCTTATAAATCGCAGAATCACCATAAGCATCTATGTCTATGTAGTGTCGGGGGGCTTCCGCTTTATTTATATATCTGCGCTTATCGGGATTGATTGCTTTCTCTGTGAGATATTGGATATTTTGCTTGTAAAAGCCAATCAGCTCAGGAGGTAAGGTAAACACAGCTAATCGGTTGATTTTCTGATGCGCAAAAAACCCCCATGTATCTCCTTTAGAAAAAATTGGGATAAATAGCAGAATTGACAGTATCCAACTTCTCATAAGGGTAATTTATGAAAAATTTTAACGACTAAGAGGAATTAAAATTTAAAAGCTAACTTGACCATTTATCTGTGATATATTAGCGATACCGACTCCCTCTTCTATTCTTTAAGTTAATCAAAATATGAACCTGCTTTCACAGACTCCCAGAGTAGGTTCTCTGCTGTCCTTTATTAAGGATTTCTGTAAAGAAGTTCACCTCACCAGCTTTTTGATTTTATATCCGGTAAAAGCGACCACAAGGGTCATTATTGGACTAAAAAGATTAAAAAAGCAGTAGGGAAGATAAGTGCCGGTCGTCACTCCAAGGACTGTTGAATGATAGGCTCCACATGTATTCCAAGGAACCAGAACGGAGGTGACTGTTCCTGAATCCTCCAGTGTCCGACTCAAATTCTCGGGAGCAAGGCCTTCCTTTTTATAGGCATCTGCATACATACGTCCCGGAATAACAATGGTCAGGTATTGGTCAGAGGCAGTAAAGTTGAAAAATAGGCACGTACCAACCGTACCGGAGGTTAAGGCTCCAACTGATTTTACTTTGCTGATGATAGCATTGGCAATGCGTTTTAACATGCCGGCCCCTTCCATAACTCCTCCAAAGATCATAGCTGACAGTATTAACCAGATGGTTTCCAGCATTCCTGCCATACCCCCGCTGCTTAAGAGCCCTTCGCTGTCAAGTACCGGATTGCCGGTAGTAAATGCAATATCCCCAAACAATGCTTGAATCGATCCAATAAATCCACGTGTGAAAGAGGGAAAGAGGTCATTCAGACGGTTAAAGAGCTTTCCATCGTAAATTGCCATCTCAGCAGCCTGATTGACCAGATGAGGTTGAAATATTAACGCAAAAACACTTCCTAAGAGAGCCCCTGTTAAAATGGCTGGAAGTGCCGGCATCTTCTTCACAATAAAAATAACTACTAAAACCGGCACGATAAAGAGCCATCCGGATATATTAAAGGTACTGTCAATGGCGGCCAGTATTTCAGCTTTTCCGGCTATCTCGTTACCTGATCTGTTGGTCAGTCCAATGATGAGATACAATAACAATGCTATCAGAATAGATGGCACCGTGGTAATAGTCATATAACGGATATGCGTAAACAAATCTGTGCCGGCCATTGCCGGGGCGAGATTTGTAGTATCGGAAAGAGGAGACATTTTATCCCCAAAATAGGCACCGGACAAAATAGCTCCGGCCACCAGTCCCTCTGAAATGCCAAGTGCCTTACCAATGCCTATGAGTGCAATTCCAACAGTAGCAGCGGTAGTCCATGAGCTACCTGTGGCAATAGATACAATAGAGCAGGCAATGCAGGCGGCAACAAGAAAGATCGTAGGATTTAGGATTTGCAACCCATAGTAGATCATGGCGGGTACAATCCCGCTTAGCATCCATGTGCCGGCCAACGCCCCAATCATCAGCAATATCAGTACGGACGGCATCGCTGCACTGATGCTCTTAATGATACCCGTCTGGATTTCATTCCAGGAAAAACCAATTCGAATGGCCATCAAAGCTGCAACACCGGCAGACAAGATGAGCACCATCTGGTTAGAACCTCCAAGTGCCTCACTCCCAAAAATGCCAACATTTACCACCAATAATAAAATGAGAAAAATGATCGGGATAAAGGATTGAAGGAGTGTAGGCTGTTTAGTCTTTGTCATGTCATTTATTTTCAATAACCGTCGAAAATAGTGACTTATTTATGATTAAGAGTTAAAGAGAGGGCATAAAATATGTTTATCCGCCCCAAAGTTGTATCTATGAAGAGATACATCTTCAGTGTTTTAACTCTTATCAGCAAAATTAAAGTCTATCTTGACGATGTTAAGAAAAATTTGGAATGTAGTGAAAAATGAAATTCATTGAGAATAACCCATAATATTAGGTATTTCAGGCTTAGCACCTAGATTAAAAGACTTAGCAGTAAAAAGCCGTTTAGATGTACCTACAATATGGGCTTATCTTAGAAGAGAGCCGAAGGAATTCAACTGAGCCATCCTTAACAAATGGAATTATTGAGATCTATTGCCAATACAATAATTTGTCCGGTTTTATTAAACAATTCAGATAAGAATTAAATTTTGTATCACGCTGTTAAAATAGTGACAAACAGTAGATTATACTTTATTTTAAATGAATATTCATCAAAAAATTTATTTTAGGAAAAAATCTTAAAAAATTGTGTTGGGTCTAGCTATTTGATAATCCAAAAATACTTTACATTTGCATGTGTTTAAATGATTTAATCATTAGATAAAAGTAAATATGAAGAGAATTTTACTACTAAGTTTTGTGCTTATCACATCTATTCTTTTTGATGTGATGGCACAAAGAACGGTATCCGGTAAGATCACCGATGATACAGATGACCCCTTGCCGGGTGTGAACGTTGTGATAAAAGGCACAACGACGGGTACCCAGACGGATTTGGGTGGGAATTACCGACTGTCCCTAGCTGACGCGGGGGGGGGGGGGGGATAAACCTTGTCTTTTCCTAAGTGGGTTTTGAGACGCAGGAAGGTGAGGTAGGCTCCAGAACCACCATTGATATCACAATGGGCGGAGCATTAGAGTTACAAGAGATTGTCGTGACCGCCCAAGGTATTCAGAGAAACAAAGAAGCCTTAGGTTTTGCTGTGAGCACATTGGGTGAAGATGCAGTTGCGGATAAGACGGAAGGTGATGTAGTTAGATCGCTTAGAAGCAAAGCTTCAGGTGTTCAAATTACACAACAAAGTGGTCTATCCGGTTCTGGAACCAATATTATCATCAGAGGTTATACTTCCTTTACCGGAGATAATCAGCCTTTATTCATTGTTGACGGTGTTCCCTTTAATACGAACACTAATTCCAGTGACGGGGAAGCAAGTGGTGGAAGTGACTTTGCAAATGGTTCGAATAACGGATCTTCAAGATTTCTGGATTTAGACCCCAATAACATTGAAGAGATCAGTATTCTTAAGGGCCTGGCCGCTTCAACTTTGTACGGAACTCAAGGAAGAAATGGAGTGGTTCTCGTTACCACTAAATCAGGTTCCTCAAGTAATGGGAATAGGAAAATGGACATCAGCGTGACCCAATCCATTTTTGCTAATGAAATCGGTTCATTACCGGATTATCAAAATTCTTACGGGAATGGATTTGATCAGGTCTTTGGATGGTTTTTTAGTAATTGGGGCCCAAGTTTTAGCAAAGACGGATTAGCCGGATATGGAACCGATGCTGTTATTTCCGGAGACGGGTTTTTACCTCATCCTTATTCGCAATATTCTAACCCTGCTCTTCGAGCGGTATTCCCGGAATTCCAACGATTATCATCAGATGCCGACGCAATTAGTACCAGAGGTGCCATGAGACCCGGAGCTCCATATCCATGGAGACCTTATGATAATGTAAAGGATTTCTTCAGAACCGGAATGGTTTACAACTCGTCAGTGAATGCAAGAGGAGTAAGTGAAGATGGGAAGAGTAGCTTCAACCTGAATTTTGGATACTTACAGGACGAAGGATTTACACCGGGCAACGAGCTGGAGAGAATCTCATTTAGTGTTGGGGGGAGGACAAAACTGAGCAATGGATTGACTATCAATGGAACGATGAATCTTTCAAGAACGGATTTTATTGCCCCTCCGGTTTCAGCCAGTCAGGGAAATGGTTCTTTTGACCCGTTAGGAGGGAATCCGGTCTCCTCATCTGTCTTTGGACATGTTTTCTTCACCCCCAGAAGCATTGATCTGATGAATTTGCCCTTCCAAAATCCCATTGATGGAAGCAGCGTCTATTACAGAAGTGGAAACGATATTCAAAATCCAAGATGGACCGTCGCCAATGCCTTCACAAGCCAGTTGACTGATCGGGTTTTTGGAACGATCGGAACAAGTTATGACATCAACGATAACTTGAACGTCGCTTATCGTTTAGGGTATGATCTGTATACTGAAAGCAATGAAAGTGGTCAAAACAGAGGTGGAGTGGAAGGGCCGCTTACCGGTCAGTATCGAACATTTAACAATATTAATGCGATATGGGATCATACGTTCACTTTAAATGGCCGCTTTGATTTATCCAGCAGTGTAGGTCTTAGCTTCAATTTAGGGTCTCAAATTAGAAGAAATGAACTTGAGCGGCAGGGAGTTACGAGCACAAATCAGTTAGTCTTTGGAACGTTTAGACACTTCAATTTTACGGATCAGGCTCCCATTCAGTTTTCACAAGAACAAAATATAGTTGGGTTTTTTGGGCAAACGGAAATTGATTTGAACGGGTATTTATTCATGACCTTGGCCGGTAGAAACGATGCTGTCTCCAACTTCTCTGAAGACAACAGGTCGCTTTTCTATCCAAGTATTAGCACCGCTTTTGTAGTCTCAGAAGCATTCCCGGACATAACAAATAATGCGCTTAATTTCTTGAAAATAAGAGCCGGATTTGGGACTTCAGCCGGATTTAGAGCAGGATACCCCACCCTTTCAATAGTTGATGCCAATTCAAGGTTATTTATAAATGAATCAGGAAATGTGGTCTCCGGAAATACAACCGGAACGCTTCTAGGTAACTCTGACTTGAAGCCTGAAAGACAGGAAGAATTTGAGTTGGGCTTGGAGGCACGCGGCTGGAGCAATAGAATTAACCTTGATCTTTCGTGGTACAGGAGGTCTTCCACCGATTTAATTGTAGAACGTCCTTTGGATCCTTCCACCGGTTTTCTCTCAACATTTACAAATATTGGTGAAGTGATCACAAAAGGGCTTGAGGTTGATCTGGGAGTTGATATACTGGAGAACACTGCGGTTAACTGGAATGTGCGATCAAATTTCACCCGATACAGAAGTGAAGTAACGGATCTTGGAGATGACACTGATCAGATTAATACCGCAGGTTTTACCAACCTAGGCAACTTCGCTGTAGAAGGTGAACCGCTCGGTATAATGTTGGGAAGTAGGATTTTGCGAAATGCAAATGGCGATAAATTAGTAAACAGTGTTGGTCGCGATTTTGAGGAAGAAGGAACTTTTAAAATAGGAGACCCAACGCCTGATTTTGTGCTCAATGTTATTAATACGGTCAAGTATAAAAACTTCGCTTTGTCAGCAGTCATTAATTATCAGCAGGGCGGCGATGTGTATTCGCGCACCGTCTCTACTCTTCTTGGAAGAGGACTAACGACTGACACGGAGGATAGAACACAAACTTTTATACTGGAGGGTGTAAAGAATACAGG
>JAPPDO010000335.1 GCA_028821635.1 Ekhidna sp. | reverse complement strand
GCAGCACAGAGGGCACGGAGAAGGCACCAAAGGCACGGAGAGTGGTATGCAATAAGGTCGGAGTGGTCAACAATAAGGTCGTAACGGTCAACAATAAGGTCGGAGTGGTTAATAATAACCACTCAGGGGGGATTTAACCGGAAAGGACACAGAGGGAGGACGGAAAATGAGCTTATTGGAGCATGATGGAATATTCTTTGTACCGGTTATTTAGTTTCTTATTCTACGTGAAATCAGCAATACTCAAATATCAAATTGTAGACAGGGTTCAGTTTGATCAGAGCAATCACTAGATTCGCAATAAACGCATACAAAAAATGATTCTTACACGTACACCGTTTCGGATTAGCTTCGTATGGGGCGGGTCGGATTTACCGTCATTTTACCGACACCATCCGGGTGCCGTGCTCAGCACCTCAATTAATAAATATATGTATATCTCCTCTCATAAGTTTTTTTAAGAGGATAAAATCCGTTTAAAGTATAGCAAGGTAGAAACAGTCATGGGGACTTCTAACATCCGACATCCTATTTTCAGAGAAACACTAGCTCAGTTCGCCGTTAATGGAGGCATTGAGTTTGCCTCTATTGCAGATGTACCTGCCGGAACAGGCATGGGCTCCTCTTCTTCGTTTACCGTTGGCTTACTTCATAACCTGTATGCTATTCGGAGAAAATTAGTGACGAAAGAACAGCTTGCACAAAAAGCTTGTGAAATCGAAATTGAAAAGTTAAGAGAACCCATTGGGAAACAAGACCAATATGCGGCTGCTTACGGAGGACTTAATATGATTCACTTTTTTCCTGATGACTCTGTTAAAGTAGAAAAAATTCAATTAAACGACGACTTTCTGGATGAATTGCAAAAGAATTTAATATTATATTATGCCGGTGCTCAACGTAAAGCGAGTGAAATCCTTAAAGAACAAAAACAAAATATTGAGGATGGTCAAAAAAAGGATATTCTGATCGAAATGACACACTTAGTAAATGAGCTAAAAGCTACATTAATAAAGAATAATATGGATCAATTCGGAACGTTACTTGGTCGAAATTGGAAATTAAAAAAACGTCTTGCCGGCACAATCACAAATACTAAAATTGATGATGCGTATACGCTGGCAATCAAAAATGGAGCACTTGGAGGCAAACTACTTGGAGCCGGTGGTGGCGGATTTTTATTATTTTATTGTCAGAAGAAAAGACAAGAAGCACTTACTAGCGCATTGGGATTAAGACAATTTAATTTTAAATTCGAACATGAAGGTTCTAAAGTAATCCGTATTATTGACGAAAAGGCAGGCTATGGTTGAGTTTTATAAATCCTATACTTCAAAAGTTATCAAGCTGTTTCAAGCATTGGATTACCACGAAATTGATCAGGCTAAAAACCTATTGGTAAAGACTCGTAATAATAAAAACATCATCTATATTTTCGGAAATGGAGGAAGTGGGGCAAGCGCATCACATATCGCAGGCGACTATGTAAAAGGTGCCAGCTATAATCAGAGGGAAAAGTTCAAGTTCATGTGTCTTAATGATAACTATGCCGCTCTCAGTGCTATCTCAAATGATATTGACTACAAAGACATCTTTGCATTACAACTGGATAATTTTGTCTCAAAAGGGGACTTAGTTATTGGTCTGTCCGGCAGTGGCAATTCTGAAAATGTAATTCGTGCATTACAGCTTGGAAACGAAAGAGGAGCAACTACCTTGGCTTTCAGTGCTTATAAAGGAGGAGAAATAAAGGACATTGCATCCGCTCATGTATATGTGCCCATTTCAGATATGGAGATTGCTGAGGATTTGCACATGATGATATTTCACATGATAAAGCAGGCGATCATTACCGAGCAGAAGGGTTCTTTAAGTGAGATGGGAGATCGCTACAAGCGGAGAATAAAAGACTAAACCGGACTTTGGGGTCCGATACCTCTAATCGTAAATATGCCATCCGGACGGCCCTTAATATAGACACTTATAAAGTTTTGCACAAAGCCAAAAGCATAAGCCCCAAACTGAACAAACAATGTAGGGAGTACTAATAACCCTACCATGATGGATTTATTTTGATACGTCGCTAAGATCAGATTAGCTAGTAAATAGGTGCTCAGGCTAATGCCCCACAACGTAAACAAAGGCTTGGAGAGAATCCATAAAAATGAACCTGACAGAACTCCCAATACAAAAGCAAGTGGAAGCAAAAATGTGATTTTTCTTTCTTCGGAGAACTTTTCTGCCAGGAGAATTCTTCCTGCACCAAATCTGAATATTTGTTTGTAAAAACGTATTAGCGAGATTCTACGCTTATGGTAGACAAATGCCTTTTCAATGAATTGAACGGAAGCCCCCACCTTCGCTATTCGTACACTCAGGTCAATATCTTCTCCAACACTTACTCCTTCATTAAACCCGCCTAACTTATCAAAAAGTAATTTTCGTACTCCAAAGTTAAAACCACGAGGGCGGTATGCAGACACATTTCCCTTTCCACGTAGACCCCCCGTAGTCAATATTGAAGTCATTGTATAATTGATTGCTTTTTGCGTTACGGTAAACGACGGGTGAGCTGCGTCAGGTCCCCCGAAAGCATCACTATCCAAAACTGATAAAGCCATTTCAACATTTTCCAAATAATCGCTTGGAAGGATGACATCAGAGTCCAGAAAAATAAGGTACTCACCTTTCGCATTTTTAGCCCCAAGGTTCCTGGAGGCAGATATTCCCAATTTAGGAACATGTATCCTCTTGTAAAGAAGCTTCTTTACCGCTTCCAGCGAGTTTAATTCTTCCAATACCGGAGTAGGGCTTCCATCTATCAGTAACACTTCAAAAGAATGTGCGGACAGCAAAGCAAGGCTCTCCAAAAGCTCAATAACTTCATCTTTTCGATTGTAAATAGGGATTATAAATGAAAATCTTATGTTACGAGACATTCACTTTCTCAGAAATCAGATAATCGCCCTTCCTTTGTGTTCCCTGAATGAGTAATTCAGCTAAAAAGCCGGTTAGAAACAGTTGAGTACCTACTATTAATGCCACCAGTGCCAAAAAGAATAGCGGTTGGTCAACTACATCCCTTCTGGGTAAGTAGTTAAATTGCCGATACAGTTTTTCTACTATAATCCAGAAAGTGATTAGAAATCCGGAGAGGAAGGATAAGGTTCCCAGTGCTCCAAAGAAGTGCATAGGATTTTTTTTGAACCGCAAGACAAAAGTCACCGAAAGTAAGTCAAGAAAACCGGTAACAAAGCGTTTCATTCCATATTTGGTCTTTCCATACTTTCGAGCCCTGTGCTCAACAACCTTCTCTCCTATTTCCTTAAAACCATTCCATTTAGCGATCACGGGGATATACCTGTGCATCTCACCATAAACATGAATATTTTTAATCACCTCACTCCGATAGGCTTTCAGTCCGCAATTAAAATCATGAAGCGTTATTCCGGAGATCATTCCGGTTACCCAATTGAAGAACTTTGAAGGGATTGTTTTACTTAAAGGATCATGGCGTTTTCTTTTCCATCCCGAAACGATATGCAGGTTTTGAGTTTCAATAATTTTTATTAACTCGGGTATTTCGTTCGGGTTATCCTGGAGGTCGGCATCCATTGTAATCACTATCTCTCCTTTTGCATGATCAAATCCCGTCTGGAGTGCTGCTGATTTGCCATAGTTACGGTTAAATCTTAGTCCGATAACTCTTAAATCTTTTTTTGTAGCATTTAAAATTACCTGCCAGGATTCGTCTGTGCTGCCATCATCAATGAGCAGAATTTCCGCATTGATCTTTTCAGAATCAATAATGCGAAGAGTCCATTCCAGCAATTCCGGAATAGACTCTTCTTCGTTATACACAGGTATAACTATGGAAAGACCTTGGGGCACTATGCAGCCTCCTCTGGTTTGTTTTTCTTAATGATTGCCGCAATAATTAAGCAGACTGCGAGATTAACTAATATTCTGATTCCACCTCCTTTGAGAATACCTGCCGGCGTAAATCCATCTAATGTATCTTGTCTGGATTTTTCTATAGCTTCATCCATTATGTCCTCAGAAGTTTCAAACTTCTCCATCATTGCTTCAGCATTTTCAACAGCAATGTCTGCAATAATTTCAGGTAAATCCGGATTTACGATATTAAAAAGCACATAGCTGAATATCGTTCCAATCAGTACAAGTACAATCATAGAAATCACAGAGTAAATGTAGCTTTCTTTGAAGGTAATGAATCCTCCGTTTTCATTTCTGTATTTGATCCCGAAAACAGTGATAAGTATCAAATTGACTACTCCAAGAATGATAATGAGCCACCAGTTGGCAAAGAGTGCGACATCAACAATGTACAGAAGTAATGAGATGATAATTCCAATTACTCCTATTATCAAGCCGGATCGAATTGCGTTTTGATTCATATTCAAATTATTTAGGTTTATTTCTCAAAATTACAGCCACAACAGGTATTATCAAAAATCCGGCAAAAAGCTTCTTCCAGAAGGTTTTCAAAACCAAATCAATGGAAGAGATGGAATCAATCACTCTAATTTGCTCTTGCAAAATCTCCTCCGAGTAAACTTCAAGAAATAATTCTTTTTCAGATTCTTGTAATGCTTTAGCAGCTTCTTTGTACTCTTCAATCAGTATCGGATTTAACTCAAATAGTACATAAATGGCCAAAGAAAAAATAATTATTGACGGAATAAGAACAATAAACCCAAGGTTGATACCTTGCCAAAAATGAAGAATACCGGCATTTCTTACGTCCTTATATTCCTTTCCTGCGAAAAAAAGAAAAAGAAAAAAGATCGCTAAATCAACGATTAGATGGCGAACCTCTATCATGGGGTTACTTCCTAAGGCGATTGAAACAAAAAAAAGTCCTGTTAGGAAAGCCCCACAAATTAGCGAATATTTAACAGAGGGCTTAATCATTGAAGAAAGCGTATGCCGCCTTATTTACTATTCCAACAATTTTCCCTTTCAATTTTTCGCCCCAGAAAGGTGAATTGCGGGATTTTGAAAGGTTAGTAGTATCGTCTAGGACCCATTCTTTCTGTGGGTCTACTATTGTCAATTTGGCGGGCATGTTTACGTCTATTGACACCGGATCAACATCAAGTAATGTTCGGGGATTTAATGTAATACATTTAATTAACGTTTCTATTGGAATATCGCTGCTTAGTTTTAATAGTGAGGGGTAAAAGGTCTGAAGCGAAATAGATCCTGGCTCCGACAGGTCAAATTCCAGTGATTTACTTTCCTGATCCTGAGGTCGATGATTACTACAAATTGCATCAATTGTGCCATCTTTAACTCCCTTTATCAAAGCTTTTCTATCACTTTCAGCCCTGAATGGCGGGAGATTTTTCATGTAAGTATTAAAGTCTGCCACCGCCTCATCAGTGAAGATTAGATGATGAATACCGGTGTCAGCGGTGACGTTCAGCCCTTCCCTCTTTGCTTTTCTGATCAATTCTACTGATTTGCCCGACGATACTCGTGAGAAGTGAATGCTTCCATTAGCATACCTTAGTATTTCAATATCTCGCATAACCATCAACTCCTCTGAAATACCCGGCTCACCTCTCAACCCAAGAAGAGTGCTCATCTTACCTTCATGTATATGGGTATTGTCCGACAGTGAGACATCCTGAGCGAGCTGGAAAATAGGCGAATTGATGGTGTGGGTGTATTGAAGTGCCTTGAGAAGCAACTCAGCATTCCAGACAGGTAAATCCCCGTCGGTAAAAGAAGAGGCTCCTGCAACTTTCAAATCATATATTTCAGTTAGATTCTTACCCTTGAGCCCTTCGCTTAAAGCGGCAGAGATATGTACGTCTACCAAAGGTGTCTTTCTATGTAAGACATACTTAACATCACTTTTGGTTTCTAAAGGCGGATTCGTGTTCGGGATCAATTGGATGTCTGTAAATCCTCCATTAGAAGCAACTAAAGCTCCTGTGTCAAGATCTTCCTTAAATTCGGTTCCCGGGTCATTAAAATGAGCATTCAAATCAAACCAGCCGGGAAAAACTTCATAGCCGCTCAGGTCAATTTCTTTTTCAGCTTTGCCCCCTTGCAGGGAAGCAATCACTCCATCTTCAATTAACAAATCACAATAGGTTCTATGAACGGAAGAGGCCGGATCGCCAACGAAAGCATTTTTAAGGAGTAAATTCACTTTAATAGCCTATGAAGTAAAACCTCAGATACCAAAAACATTAAAATTAATGCGTATCTCCATAAGCTTTTATTCAAGGGAGGTGTCTCATCTGTCAATGAATCAATAGTTAAAATTTTTATATTAGAAAACCGCTCAAATACTTGCTCCAACTCCTCCTTCTTGACTCCCTTCATGATGGATTCTTTTTTTGAAATATTAATGGCCATTTTTACACTATCTTTATAATGGGATAGCTTGTAAAACCCCGGATCTAGCTTAGGAAACGTTATCACTAAGCCATTACTTGAAGGGTTAAATTCAGGGATAAGTTCCAATGTCTCTGAAGATAGCTTAGGTGGAAATTCTTGATTTTCAACACTAATTTCCATTAGGTCATTAGGGTAGTGATAGATTTGCTGATCATATTTTAGAGATGAGAATGCCAACTGATACATTAGTGGTAAAAACAATGAGTGAGATGCAAAATTGGAAGATTCGGTATCTAAAGGAGCATTAAATAAATAGACATTTGAATTCCTTGGTTTTATCAAATACGGATAATTGCTACGAAAAGAGATCAGAATCTCATAATCCCCATCAATATCAAAGATTGGAGTTCCAAAAGGCATTTCAACCTGCTTTTGAGGTTTTGCAAAAACTCCTGAAAACAGCGGATGTTTATCATCGATCTCAAAGTTGGACGCAGAGGTATTCTCTATCCTTGAAGCATTTTTAATGCCCTCCCACAGCGTAATATCTTTCTCATTTTGACTAGGGAATAGTATCACCGCTTTCCCCTGAATTTTTGAAATAAAGCCATTTGGCAGCTTTTTAAGAGAATTAAGAATAATGATATCCGACTTACCAATTACATCGTAATCAATAGAACCGGGATCTAAAATTTGAAGATCAAAGACATTTTCATTTGCAAAAACTTCCCTTAGATATTCATTTCCTAATTCATCCAGTATCGAAATTTTCGGTCTTGGTCGCGGGTCAAGCATAAAGAAAAACTCATTATCGTAGTAAACATTATCTCCACTGATTTGGACAGTAAATTCTCCCTTCAAATCAGTGGGTACATCAAATTCGATTCTATTGAGCTTAGAAAAATCCACTGCCACAGACGATATCTGCCTACTATCGTTTAGTAGCCTGAAGACGGCCGTTCCCTCAGATCTCTCTCCTGATAGTCCGGGGATTAACACAATGCGCTGTTTACTCAAGTCGCTGGAGTTCAACTCAAAAAATAGCGTATCTACATAGAGATTTTGATTATTCGAAATATTTCCCAGAATCAAAAAAGAATGAGACTTTGTTGTATCAACTTTTAGATTTTCTAAAAAGATTTTATCAATACCCTGAAAATCAGAAACGTACAAATTGTAATCTTGATCTTTGACAGCCTTTGGAAGATAAGAAAAATCATACTCAGAGTCGAAATCAACAATCTCAATAGCCATTCCTAAGGTCTGCACATAATTAATGCCACGATCATAGAGACTAATACCGTCCTCTTCAATGGATGAACTTGCAGAATCGTCAAAATATATTTTAAAATTATCTTCAAAATATAATGAATCTGTTGTGTTTAAAATTGATGAACTCAAGAGAATGATAGCAAGAAACAATAATAATCTGTTGATGAGGATCAGATAATATTTCAGCCTAGTTCTTGATTTTGAAGAGGACGATACCTGTTTTACAAATTTGAGTGTGGAAAAGAAATATTTTTTTGCCCGTCTAAAGGAAAACAAATGAACGAGTATCGGGACAATCAGAAATAGTAAGAGCCAATTGTATATCAATGCGATACTTTTGTTGAGGAATGACCGCTAGTTAGATAAATTTCACAAAATAAAAA
Organism: Ekhidna sp.; assembly: GCA_028821635.1. GTDB lineage: Bacteria > Bacteroidota > Bacteroidia > Cytophagales > Cyclobacteriaceae > Ekhidna. The sequence goes on along the minus strand of JAPPDO010000335.1, from coordinate 4,057 downwards.
AGCCCTCCAATTCTGAGAAGGCTTTAATAATAAACCGGCAGCAACCTACTCTCCCACCTGTTACGGCAGCCTTAGTGGAACTAAACCACCGGCGCAGGCGGGCTTAACTGCTCTGTTTGGGATAGAACAAGAGGTAAGCACCTCCTGTTGTCACAAACTAAAATACACATATATACTAGTCAGAATAATCAATGATTTAACAATAATTTTTCTCATTCTTTCTGGCTGGTTCAACTTTATTATTTCAAAATACTGTAAGGCTGCTATGGGGATGATGACAAGGAGGCAAAGAATGTAATTATACTCTAAAGAATTATCAATTGGTCTCATTAGCAAAACCATCGTTACCAAAATAAGTATGATAATATTGTTGAAAACATTAAGGAAGGAAAATTGCTTACTCCTCTTGTAATTTCTCAACATGTCATACAGTATCCACAAAAGAAAAATCGAAACAATTACGACCAATTCATCAACTTTCATAATATTTGAATTTTAATTAGTTTACATGCCTAACTCTTCGTCTAAAAATTCATCAAACCCTCTTAATTCTTCTTCAATTGAAATCCTTCGTTGGACCTGTTGTGCATCCTTACACTGGTAATAAGCCTGAACTGCTCCATAAGTGCCTGAAGATGCCCTATATACATTAACCGCATTACAGGGGACGAAACCAGCACCCCAAGTAGCTAATGTGACAATAGCGCAATTCCTAACTCCCTCATCATATTCTCTGTGTATTCTCCTTATTTCTTTATTAAATTTCCCTTGACAACTATCATCTCCTCTACTCGATCCTACTCTTGACTTCCATGTCTTTTGGCTAGTCCGAGCCTCATGCCATAGGAATTGGGCTTCACCTAAAATAGTTGTGGCATCATCATAATTTTTCAGTTGCGGAAATTTTTTATGAACTTTCTTTAAATTATTTAAAATTTCAGAATTTTTGTAATGATCATTTATTTCAAGCGTTACATTTATTTGAGTTCTATCCATTTTTTCCGTTATCGCCTTCCTAAATGCAGATAATAGGATATCTTTCTCAAAACTTAAATTGGCTAAAATAAGATTTTGGAAATCTTTGTCCTCAGAAAGTTGACTGGCAAGTTCGTCCGCTGTTTGAACTTCAATAATTTCTTCTTGATCTTCGCAAGCAACTGAGCCTATAAAAAATAAAAAACCAAACAGGACAACCTGTTTCCATTTAATTGTTATCTTACTAGTAATTATCATTTTATCTTGATATTAATTATTAATATATATATTTAGATTTTCAAAGGTAGTAAAGGTTATACACTCGTTGTGCATTATGATTTAAAAAAAATAAAAAAAATTGTTTTAACCATAAAACATGAATAATGAACAACTTCTTACTCAATCAGAAAAAAATCAAACACCTTACTATAAAATCAAAACAGTTTTATCATTGCCTGATTACGATAGCTTAAACATTGCCCTCATGGGATTAAATGAATATCTTGGCAACAAGAATAGGAACGATGTTTGAAAATTATCCGAAGATAAGGATTACTTTACCGAAAGAATTTCAGGAAATCTATTATCAGCAGTACAAATCAAATTGAGAGGGAGATTTACCTGCATCCGGATTGGCTCAAAAGATGGAACGGTGGTTACATAAAAGGGTTAGTGCTGATGTTGATGATTCGCATGACAAAAAAACACAGGAGATAGGTGTCGGCACATTAAATCACTTGAAATATGAGCGATCAAGTTATTATGACATCATTGAACCTTTTAAAGACCTATATGCTGACTACTCTGATCTGGCATCAATAAAAAATATCCATCAGGATATTGACGAAGTAGATTCTTCCATAAAATATGACAGAATCATCTCCGTAGCAACTTTTGAGCATATCACAGACTTGCCAAAAGTTATCGCTAAAACTTGTCTTTTGTTAGAAGCTAACAGCTCATTAATAACAAGTATACCCAACAACGGATTCTTGTGGACATTGGGGTAGAGACTGACTACCGGGCTAGAATTTAAGATTAGATATGGATTGGATTATGGAATCCTGATGAAGCATGAACACGTGAATACGGCTGATGAGATAGAAAAAATATTAAACTATTTTTAGGCTGTTAATTAATTGCAAGACTTTTGGATTAAGTAAAAAAATTAGTTTGTATAGATTTTATGAAAGCATGAATCCCAACATTGAAAAAGCCGAAAGTTATCTCAGCACGTTGGCGAGCAAAAAATAATTGCCGATGAGGCAGTCGTTTATTAAGACTGTTTATGTACAATTATGTATAGGGTTATTCTCGGCTTTAGTTCCTAATCTTTGCTAAATAAAGCCTCAAGGTCAGTCGAATGTAATAAGGGTCTATTCCTTTGTCTAATTGGGGAATAAGGTTTTTTTATAAAAGCCGTTGCAAAGTCAGTAATCTAAAAAGCTGTCATTAAATTTGGTCGTGAAGTTTTTATTTTCGCTAGTAACGCTTTTAGTAGTTTTCTCCGGTTTTAATCAGGTGGTAGATGACTCTACAAAAAACGTGTACGGCCCTAAGAGCACCTCTGTTATTTTAGAAAATCAGTTACTCAATAACGATGGCGATTATGTTACTTTAGATACTTCGATTTATTTGTTTGAAAGGCAGTCGGAAGTTGATATATCCGTCAGGAAATTTCAGGATTTAGGAGTGTTGGGCACTGCCTTGTTTCCAATATTTTACACTCCGAGCACCACTTTTGGGAGAACCTCCGGATACCAAGCCTATCTACCTTATGCCTTCCAACCTTCAGAAGTCAAGTACTACGATACGAAATCTCCTTTTATCGACCTGTTTGTTTTGCTCGGTGGTGGAAACAGGAATATTGTGGATGTAGGCTTCTCCAGAAACGTCAATAAAAATTGGAATCTTGGCTTTGATTTCAGACGAATCACCGTTGATAAACAACTGGCCAACAACGGACGGGGCGACAGACAAGTCGAAGGGTCTACTTTCGTCGGTTATACGCATTACAAGCATGATAAACTTCCTTATCAGCTCATGTTTCATTATTCACAAATGAATCATAATGCGGTTGAAATGGGCGGAGTCCGATATCCTAATGCGGATTCTTTACAAAGTGATCTCTTCGATTTTGATAACGCCTTATTAAGGCTGGAAGAGGCTCAGACTAACAGCAAGGAACGTAGAATTCATCTATATCACGATTTTCGGTTAACCGATGAATTTCAATTATATCACCTATTAGACCGGCGAACAGAGGAGAATACATTTAAAGATTTTACTGATAGGCGAACCGGAAGTGGTTATGACACTTACGCTGACTTTTATCCGAACTTTTTCGTGGATGAAGATTCTACTTACCAGCGAAGTCGCTTCACTTCCTTCACAAATGAAGCGGGATTTAAGGGTGAACTGGCCTCCATTTTTTACCGGACATACGTAAAAGTCAGAAATGTAGACTTTAATTACAACTATCTTGATCCCAAAGTAGGGAACCTTGAAAAGTACGTTGGCGGCTATGCACGCTTCGACTGGAAAGAGCAATTTGCAATTACCGGAAATGGAGAGTATTTAGCAGGCGGTGAATATACACTTGGAGGCACCATTGCCAACAATACTTTCAATGCCTCTTATCAGACTACAAAATACAAGGTTCCTTTTATTTACCAAAGATATTTTGGAAACAATCACGATTGGTCTAATTCATTTGATCCCCTCTTCACAAATCAACTGAAAGCAAGTTTTAAATTCAATTGGAAGTCATCGGAAATAATACCAAAAATCGTATTAACCTCTTTCCAGAATTTCGTTTATTTTGATCAGCAACGTCAGCCTCAGCAAAATACTGACCTTTTGCTATTATCAGGCATAGGTGCCGATTTAAACATTAGAATACTTAATGAAAAAGGAGAAGGCTGGCATCTTGAAAATGAAGGACTTTTCTCAACTGTAACCGGAAGTGGGCCTAATGTTATCAGGGTGCCGGAACTTTATTATAATGGAAGATTTTTTTGGAGAGGTAACGCATTTGAAGATAAGGTACCGTTTGAAATAGGCTTTGACACACATGCGAGGT
>JAPPDO010000159.1 GCA_028821635.1 Ekhidna sp. | reverse complement strand
CCGCAGGCAGGCGATGCGGGCACACTCACCGTGAAAGTCATCGCCACCGACGGCAACGGCGGCTCCGTCTCCGACAGTTTTGACATCATGGTAAGGGAGAAGGCTCCGTTAGGGGCAGATGATGCGGCGGAAGTTGTCATCTTTCCCAACCCTTCGGGCCGCTACTTGGAGGTGCGATCTTCGGTCGAGGGGACATTCCAACTACTGAGCCTCAGCGGAAAGCCGCTGTTAGAAGGCCCCACCAACACGAGTGTAGACATCACCTCCCTGCAAAGCGGCTTGTATCTGGTACAGTTGCCGGACGGGCGACTGTTGAAGTTTGTGAAGGAGTAGGGGGGAAGGGAGGTTAAAAAGATTTTTGTGTGCATCCTCTTCGAGGATGTTGCTTCCTACAGCCTTGATAGAGTCCGTAGTAAAGCAGAAATAAAAAACCCTCTCTTGAGAGTCCAAGAGAGGGTTAAATCTAAATGTTCTGTATGTTCAGGAATTTCAGGAAATTATTTTTTATCTTCCTCTACCTCTTCAAATTCTACGTCTGAGACATCGTCTGCATTTGTATCTTGTGAACTATCGGTACCGGCATCTGCTGTACCCGGTGATCCTTGAGTTCCACCTGTCTCCTGGTGAGCTGCATACATTTCTTGAGATGTGTTTGTCCATACGGCATTCAAGGCTTCCATTGCGCTATCAATCTCGGTAATGTCTTGCTTGGCATGTGCTTCTTTTAGCTTAGCCAATGCGTCTTGAATTGCCGTTTTACTTCCTTCCGAGAGTTTCCCTCCATATTCTTCTAATTGCTTCTCGGTTTGAAAGATCAATGAATCTGCCTGATTGATCTTCTCTATCTTTTCCTTTACTTTTTTGTCAGCCTCAGCATTAGCCTCTGCCTCTTGCTTCATCTTGTTGATTTCCTCATCTGTCAATCCAGAGGACGCTTCAATTCTGATTTTCTGCTCTTTGCCGGTTCCTTTGTCTTTGGCGGAGACATTCAAAATTCCATTCGCATCAATATCAAAGATTACCTCTACTTGTGGAACCCCTCGGGGTGCCGGAGGGATACCGTCCAGATGAAACTTACCCAACGACTTGTTGTCTTTCGCCATCGGACGCTCACCCTGAAGCACATGAATCTCGACAGAAGGCTGATTGTCAGCGGCAGTCGAGAAGGTTTCGGATTTCTTTGTAGGGATTGTAGTGTTTGCATCAATGAGTTTAGTAAATACACCGCCTAACGTTTCAATACCCAATGAAAGTGGTGTCACATCCAAAAGCAATACATCTTTTATTTCTCCTGTCAGCACACCTCCCTGTATCGCTGCACCGATTGCTACTACTTCATCAGGATTAACTCCCTTAGAGGGTTTCTTTCCGAAGAACTTCTCTACTTCTTCCTGGATTTTGGGGATACGAGTGGAACCTCCTACCAGGATTACCTCATCAATATCGCTCGTGGAAAGTCCGGTATCATTTAATGCGGCCTTCACCGGATTCATGGATCTTTTCACCAAATCATCTGCAAACTGCTCAAACTTTGCCCGGGTTAGTTTTCTTACCAAGTGCTTGGGCACACCATCAACAGGCATAATATATGGCAGGTTGATTTCCGTTTCAGAGGAGCTTGAAAGTTCAATTTTTGCTTTTTCGGCTGCTTCTTTCAAACGTTGAAGGGCCATCGGGTCTTTTCGGAGATCAACACTTTCGTCTTTTTTAAATTCTTCAGCCAGCCAGTTGATGATCACAGCATCAAAGTCATCACCTCCGAGGTGAACGTCTCCGTTAGTGGACTTTACTTCAAATACGCCGTCACCCAGCTCTAAAATGGAGATGTCAAATGTGCCTCCGCCGAGGTCGTAGACTGCGATTTTCATATCCCGATCTTTTTTGTCAAGACCGTATGCTAAAGCAGCCGCAGTTGGCTCGTTTATGATTCTTTTTACTTCCAAACCAGCAATTTGACCTGCTTCTTTGGTGGCTTGTCTTTCAGCATCATTGAAGTATGCCGGAACGGTGACTACCGCTTCTTTTACTTCCTGTCCCAAAAAATCCTCTGCGGTAGATTTCATTTTCTGTAGAATCATTGCAGAAAGTTCCTGCGGAGTGTAGTTGCGATCTCCAATCTTTACTCTTACTGTGTCATTGCTTCCGGATTCAAGACTATAAGAAACATTTTTTATCTCTTCCTTCACTTCCGAGAACTTTTTACCCATGAATCGTTTTACAGAGCTGATTGTGTTGCGAGGATTAGTAATGGCTTGTCTTTTTGCAGCGTCTCCTACTTTTCTCTCTCCTTTCCCGTCATCAAGAAATGCTACGATGGAAGGGGTCGTTCTTCTTCCTTCACTATTTTGGATTACCACCGGCTCGTTACCTTCCATCACCGATACACATGAGTTGGTAGTTCCTAAGTCTATTCCTATAATTTTTCCCATTTTCGTTGTATTTTAATATCTCTTGTTAAGATAGAATTTGAATGTGTATATATGGTATCAATGGATGTGCCAAATGAAAAAATTGTGACAGATTGGCATGTCTCTAAATAGCTCTATTAACTTGAGTTTGGTCTTGAAATGTATAAAAGTTTTAATTCAGGAATTCATAAATACCGGCAACCCCTTGTCCTCCTCCGACGCAAGCCGTGACCATCCCGTACTTATTGTTTCTTCTTCTCATTTCATTGAATAGCTGAATTGAAAGTTTTGCTCCGGTACATCCGAGCGGATGGCCTAATGCAATGGCACCTCCATTCACATTTAAGGCTTCTTTATTCAGGTTCAACTTTTTGATCACTCCAAGCGACTGGGCTGCAAAGGCTTCATTTAATTCGATCAGTTCAATGTCATTTAACTTCAAGCCTGCCTGCTTCAATGCTTTTGGCACTGCTTCTGCCGGCCCAATTCCCATTATTCTCGGATCCACTCCTGCGGCTGAATAGCTCATCATTCTGGCGATTGGTTCCAGATTATGTTCTTTAACCATTTTCTCGCTCATAAGCATGACGAAAGCTGCCCCGTCGGAGGTTGGAGAGGAGTTTCCTGCGGTCACCTGTCCTTTCTTTTTAAAAGCAGGTTTAAGTTGAGCTAGCCCTTCCATGTTTGTTTCCGGACGAACGCACTCATCAGTATCTACTATCCAATCTCTCTGATGTCTTCTCCCGTCTTCTCCAACGTATGTCTCCTCCACTTTCACCGGAACAATCTCGTCTTTGAATTTTCCTTCAGCTATCGCTTTGGCTGCCTTCAGGTGAGAGTTCATTGCGAATTCATTGGCATCATCGGCAGAGATATTAAAGTCTTTTGCTACCTCTTCAGCAGTTAAGCCCATATTCATATAATATTCCGGATGGCTTTCGGCAATGTTCCAGTTCAGTGCTGCTCTGTATCCCATCATCGGTACCAAAGACATGGATTCAGTGCCTCCGGCGATGATACAATCTGCGGTGCCTGCGTGGATTCTTGCAGAAGCTAAATGGATGGCTTCCAGTCCGGATCCACAGTATCGGTTGATTACCATTCCCGGCACTTCCATCGGTAAAGACATCAATGAAATATATCTGCCCATCTGATAACCTTGCTCTGCTTCCTGAATGGCATTCCCAACGATAAGGTCATCCACTCGTATCGCATCAAAACCGTCAATAGAGCCAACAAGGTGCTTAATTACATCAGCAGCTAAATCATCCGGCCGATAAAACCGGAAGCCGCCTTTTTTGGCTCTTCCTACTGCTGTTCGATATCCTGCAACTATATATGCGTCCATATTTTTTGGTGTTTTGTTCTGTTAATACCTATTAATTTCTCAGCGGTTTACCCTTGAATAAGATGCTTTGGATTCGCTCCAGCGTTTTCGGTTCACCACAGAGACTTAAAAAAGCCTCTCTTTCCAAATCCAGGAGATACTGCTCGCTCACCATAGTTGGTGCGGACAGATCACCACCAGCCATGATAAAGGCAAGTTTTTGTGCAATTTTCTGATCGTAATCCGAGATGTAGTCTCCGTATTTCATTCCATTGACTCCTGCATAGAACATTGCAAGTGCAGACTTGCCCTGAACTTTGATGTCACTTCTTGGTGTGGGTGGCGTATAACCTGCCTCACTTAGGGTAATGGACTTGTTTTTTGCATCTTTAAGCAGCCGGCTTCTATTAAGCGTCACTTCATCGCTAGCTTTTATGAGATTCATTTCTTTCGCTTCCTCAGCCGAAGCCGCAACTTTGGCGGTGGCAATCGTCATGAAGTATTCCTGAAGCGTATTCAACTCCGGATCACCAGGAACAAAATCGTCAGCGGCTCTCAGGGTCAGTTCTTTTGTGCCCCCACCTGCGGGGATTAACCCTACACCAACTTCAACAAGACCTATGTAAGTTTCTGCGTGTGCCTGAATGGCATCACAATGCAATGAAAGTTCGCAACCGCCGCCCAGCGTAAGACCCGATGTGGCAGCTATAATCGGTACACTTGAGAACCTGGTCTTTGTGACCGTGTTTTGGAAAGTCCTGACCATCAGGTCGATCTCGTCAAACTCCTGGTCTACGGCGTACATGAATAACATGGACAGGTTGGCTCCGGCTGAAAATTGCTGTGCTTCGTTTCCTATCACTATACCTCGGTAATCTTTCTCAGCGATGGTGATCGCTGTATTTATGCTTTCAAGAACATCTGCATCTATTGAGTTCATTTTTGTATGGAATTCTACGTTTAAGATTCCGTCACCTGCATCGTAAATGGTTGCTCCCGGCTTTTCCCAGACCACATTATTTTCTTTAAACATATCTAACAAAACGAAGCCTTCTGTTCCCGGAATCACTTTGTAAGATTTAGAGGAAACGTCATAATACATTTTCTTTCCGTTTTTATAGGTGTAGAAGCTTTCTTTTCCGGCATCTGCCATCTCTTTAACCCAAGCGGCGGGTTTCATGCCAGCCTGGTTCATTTTTGAAAGAATATCTTTAAAACCCATCGCATCCCAAGTTTCAAATGGGCCCATTTCCCATGCAAAACCTCCGGCGACCGCCTGGTCAATTCTAAACAGTTCATCTGCTATTTCAGGGATTCTGAATGAAACATATTTGAAAAGACCAAAGAACGTTTTCCTGTAAAAATCACCCTCCGCACCGTCAAGGTTAATTGCGATTTGCAGCCTCTTCTTGAGATTTTCTATGTTTTTGGTTTCTTCTAAAATATGAAGTTTTGATTTTTTCTTCGGCTCATATCCAAAGGTTTTAAGGTTGAGTTCAAGAATCTCTTTTGCACCATTAATAATGGTTTTTTTGTAAAAGCCTTGCCGGGTTTTGTCCCCCAGCCATTGTCTGCGATGTAGTTCTTTTACCACTTCAGGCAGCTTGAAAGCCTCTTTTGACTCATCACTCTCTAGGGCTTCGTACAAGTTGTTTGACACATTGACTGTGGTGTCTAACCCTACCAAATCTGACGTTCTGAAAGTCGCAGACTTTGCTCGTCCAATGACCGGACCGGTTAGTTTATCAATCTCACCAACGGAGAACTCAAAATCATTAATTACGTGCATCACTGACATCATGGAGTAAACCCCGATTCTGTTTGCGATAAATGCGGGTGTATCCTTACAAAGTACTGTTTCTTTGCCCAAGTAAAGGTCTCCATAGTGCATGAGGAAGCTAGCGACATCTCTGTCGGTCTTATCTGTTGGAATAATCTCCAGAAGCCTCAAATATCTCGGTGGATTAAAAAAATGTGTCCCACAGAAGTTTTTTTGAAAATCTTCTGTCCTTCCGCCGAGCATCAGGTGGAGCGGAATACCGGATGTGTTTGAGGTGATCAGCGTTCCCGGTGTTCTGTATTGTTCTACTTTCTCAAAGAGTGATTTTTTGATTTCAAGATTTTCAACAACGACCTCTATGAGCCAATTTGCATCTTTGATTTTGGGCAAGTCGTCATCAATATTGCCTGTTGAAATTAGTTTCGCTTTGCTTTGACTAAACAACGGCGAAGGGTTAGACTTGATCGCTGTTTGCAGCGAACCGTTCACCAGTTTGTTTCTAGCATTCGGATTATCCTTGTCTTTATCTGAAAGGTCCTTTGGGACAATATCCAGTAGGAGAACTTCTACTCCAATATTTGCGAAGTGGCATGCGATTCTTGAACCCATGATGCCTGAGCCGAGTACTGCTACTTTCTTAATAGTTCGTTTCATTGAGTGGAATTTAGGTTTCAAAATATTACCATGGCTAACGATTTTTTAGCTGAATGTTAGCAAACTAGCACGAAATTTCTTTATTTTATGTCTAATCTATGACATTAATATGCCTTAACCCTGCTATATGTTTAACGCTACAATATAGCGTTGTTTTCGGACATTACTAAAATAAGGTGGATTTGTGATAAATATAGCACGCAAAATGCCTACTCAGACGCAGGAAGTGAACTGCCTGCTGAGTTCGGGAGATTGAAAGAGTATGTCAGTAAATACACCAATCCACGTCTTCTTAACGGGACTTTATGCCGTTCGCCAAACACATTAAAAGGCTTCGTTACACTTCCTGTGCTGCCCCGCCCCGTAACTCTGAAATTAATACGCTTGGTTAGTTCAAGTTGCATAGACCAGTTGTAGTTAAATGTTAAGGTTTTGAAAGCATTTTTTGCAAATTGGTAGTGAGCTTCATAGTAAACCGAATCTTTGCGCTTGTTTCTTAGACCAAGATCATAATCTATTCTTGCTGCAAGGTTCCACAAATAAATACTTGGTCCGATTCCGATTCCGAAGGTTATTCTTTTCAACAATTGAATTTTACTGAATGGTTTAACATTGGCACTGACGGGGAAGAAAAGTTCAGTTCTGTTAGAAGATGGTCTATAGTAAATAGGAAAGCGATCAGGCTGATCACTTATTCTTCCAAGTGCGAGTTGAGGCCATTGTCTTGACCAATAAAGCGCAAGCGAAATGTTTGCTTTTTCCTTTTTCAAAATTTGGCTTTCAATGTATATTGTAAATTCGGGTTGTCTATTACTATGCTTACCGTACATTATTTTGTTAATGCGGCTGTTGTTTATTCTCCCGAAAGGATTAAAAATTGACTCTTCGTCAACAAAAAATATGGAGTCATTAATAAATATCGGATTAAATCCGCTGAATGTATAACTGTCTGACCCATTACCAATTCCTATTTGAAAGGTTTGAAAAGCCTGACCGCTTAGTACAGAAGCAGCTATCGTTGTAAAAATGAAAAATAGTTTGATTCGCATAATGAACGGCGTTAATAATTCATGTCCCAATCAAGCAGTGTCCCTATGGGTTTCACAAAATGAAAAACCAGTCTGATAAAAAAAGACGAATATTTTAGCTTCGTCGGCAGGGTGTTCTGCCCAAATGTGAATTCGTCTTCCAAGTAATTAGTAAGAAGATTTTCGTAGGTGAACTCTATCCCTACCGGTTTATACCTGAAGCCGAGCCCTAGGCGATAATTAAATCCAAAAAAAGAAATATGATCTTTTAACTGATCTATTATTTCTTGTCTTTGTTGAGCGATCGAACTTGAAGTACTCTGAGAGCTGTTATTAGAGTAACTATTCCACTCAATGCGGAAAGTTGGATATATTCCCCCAAGCACATAAAACCACTTTTTAGGATAGTGTACTATATCAACAGGCAGGTTAATATCATACATATCGTGTTGGTAGAATATGTCCTGTGGTTGTCCACTAATCTCCAATCTCATAGTACTTTCTATCGGTGATCTTCTTAATTCAAATCCATACCGTAGACCTATTCTCGGGTCTAATTCATCTGTAAGTAAAATAGATATTGTGGCTGCTGATGCCTCATACTTGAAAAATTCAAGATTTTCAGATGCTGAAAACGACAGTCGGATGCTCGGTTCTTGCTGAGCAATGATTCCTCCTATAGAAATTTGAATTTTCTGTTGAGAGAAGGCTTCACCGGTAAGTAAAACCAATAAAAGGAATGGAAGTATTTTCTTCATCTTTATGTCTTTATATGATTTGATTTGTTCTCTGAGTTTACAAAGTCAATCGCTCATCTTATTTGAGCGATTGACTTCAGACCCTCTTTTCTATTTTCTTTGTCTTACATAAATCTGCATAGAATTGGTATAGAGCGTGCCATCACCATCGGTATTATCACAATACTGAACCCAATTATTACCAATATAATCGTCTTGTGCACCAATACTGATAGTGGCAGTTCCCGTAAATGAAGCATTCGCAACGCGAACCCCTGTAAAGGTAACATTTACAGGGGTTCTACCTCCAAAAGGAGAAGTATCTTCCTCTATCCAAGTGTAAACCATTTCATCGCCATTCTGGGCAGAGAGCCATTTGAAAAGGTTGTGATGGAGCACTTTCCATGTAACACTCGTTTTCAAGAACTTTTTTTTGTACCAACCCTCTTTACCGGCTGTCCTTGGGCCACTCGTGAAAGTATAATGACTTCCACTTGCAGCATAAGCCACACGCGTAGTGTAATAAATGACTTCCGGTTTTCCTGAAGCCCAGCTTTCTACATCTCTAATCACGCCCATATCCCTGAATTTTGCTTTATAAAGCTGCTCTGTTTTATCTTTCACATCTCTATCACATTGAGGGGTCGATGATGAGCTGCTGCCAGATCCGGAACTCCCACTGCCTGTGCTCCCGCTACCTGAACCTGTACTCCCACTACCTGAGCCTCCGTTGCCGGTTCCGGAGTTCGTCGGGATCACTGCTCCACCTTTACACTCAGTTAGCGTTTGATAAACATCATCCCTGAAATAGTAGTTATACCTTTCATTTTCGTGGTAGGCCGGAAGCTCAATAGGACATCCTTTATACATTGGGTAGTCTGAGCCAAACCTTCCGCTTGGAGTGCTTTCCGGCTTTTCCAAGGCAATCAGCCTTTCATTATCACTGATAACGATTACGAGACGATCCGGTTCCTTTTCAGCACTCAACTCGTATTGATTGCCTTCAAAGTCATAGGCAGTGATGGTTGCATTTTCATTGGATTCGTCATAGTCTGACGGGATGAACGCTACCAGCGGCACATCATGTGCCACATCCCAAGATTCGGCACTGCCGATCTCCAACTGAGGGAGTGCAACCTGCATTAACGGATATAATTCACCTATTGATCTTAAAAAATCGTCAGTCGTCCGTTCGGAAGGAGACGACTCGCCGTCAAACAAGATATTTCCAAATGTTGATGGAATTGATCTACCATTTGAGGATACGGAGAGTTCTTCATCTTTTGAAGTTTCCACCAAAAAATTATAGTCTCCGTCAAATTGATCATTAACCCGTTCCTGAATAAATGAACGAACACTCTGGTCTTCAAGACCTGCCGCCAGGTTGCGGGCCACCGATGTGTAAAGCGCATCACGTTCTTCATCTTTTTGAAGCACCTTTTGCACTGTTACAGCATCTTCACTCTGTGTGTCCGGCAGAACGTCTGCCTCGTTGCAGGAAAATGCAACGCACACTAAATACAATGTAATAACAATTTTAAAAAAAAGATTGCATCATTTATTAATTTATGAATTTTAAAATAATTTACGTATCCATAAACACATAAATCGCAGGTTTGGTTTGCTCTTCAATGTTAAATAATTGTTAAATTTTTCTTGCATTGTGCAGGTCATTAGATTCCCTCAGAAATACGCTTATCAGGTACTTAAAGTGTTTATACTTTTTAAATCCATAAATTCCCTAGATGCTATCGGTATAGCAGTCAGTCGTTTAGAATTTTTAACAACTCAATGGAATAATTTTTAACAAAATTCGGTTTGTAATTTTGAGGTATTTATTCAATGAACCAGATCAAAAACTTACTATTTGGAATTGCCGGAGGTTTAGTCGGTGCCTTCCTATATGTTCACTTGTTTGATTCGCAACCTGTCGAGGACGAAAGCACCTTTACAGCGTACACTGAGGAGAGGATAAATCCCTCAACCCAAATGGCGGCAGCGAACATCAGTCTGTCCTCGCTGCCAAATGAAGATTTTAAGAAAGCCTCCGAAAGCAGCACCCCTTCGGTCGTTTTTATTCAAACGTTGAGTGAAGTGGAATATCGCACGGGCGGCTGGATGAACTGGTTCTTTGAACCAAGGTCTTCTCAACGCATTGGAAGCGGCTCTGGTGTGGTTTTCTCAACAGACGGTCACATCGTGACGAATAATCACGTGATTCAGGATGCGGACAAGATCACCGTCATCGCCGGTAAAAGATCCTTTCAGGCGGAGTTGGTAGGCCGTGACCCAAGCTCTGATTTAGCGGTCATTAAAATTGATTCCGACGAATTACCCGCTATCAAAAAGGGAGATTCAGAAAAGGTGGCTGTTGGTGAATGGGTATTAGCCGTTGGCAATCCGTTCAATTTAACGTCTACCGTGACGGCAGGCATTGTGAGTGCAAAAGGCAGGAACATTAACATACTGAAGGATAAATTCCCTATTGAGAGTTTTATTCAGACAGATGCGGCCATCAATCCCGGAAATAGCGGAGGTGCACTCGTTAATGCGGGGGGTGAACTTATTGGTATTAACACTGCTATTCTCTCCCGAACGGGTTCTTACGCCGGCTATGGCTTTGCTATTCCGGTGAACATCGTAAAAAAAGTTTTTAATGATTTGGTGAAGTACGGAGAAGTCCAGAAAGCGTTCATAGGATTAGATTTCATTGATATTGATAGCGAGTTGGCTGCCAGATTAGCTATCGAAAATCTGGACGGAGTGATTGTTGCTGATGTAAAGTATGGAAGTGCTTCGGATAAAGCAGGAATTAAGAAGCAAGATGTTATTCGCGAAATCAACGGAATACGCATCCGGTCTAAATCTCAGGTAGAGGAGATAGTAGCGAAGAGCTATCCGGGCGATCTGTTGGAGTTGGTTTTGGAGCGTGACGATGAAATCATTAATAAAAAAGTGACGCTTACCAACAGAGAGGGGACAACCACGCTCATAACAAGAGATATTTATTATGCGAAAAAGCTGGATGCCCGTTTTGAGTCAGTATCTAAAGTGGAGAGAGATTTACTTGGAATAAAAAATGGTGTTAAAGTGGTTGAATTTGAAAATGGAGGCTTCTTCTCCGTATTTAATATTCCCGAAGGGTTTATCATAACTCAAATTAACAATAGAACTATTGAAAGTCCGGCGGAACTGGAAAAAATCCTGACCTCCATAAGAGGAAGGTTTGATATAATCGGAATTAATGAGCGAGGCAGAAGAGTTTACTATCCATTCCGGCGTTAAGCAGTGCACATTTTCAACTTCTTGTTAAGTTCACTGACCGAATATCTGAATTTAGCACTGGTGTCCAGCATGTCACTGACTGATTGGAGGGCGTGAATAACGGTGCTATGATCCCTGCCGCCGAAATTATATCCAATGGATTTTAATGAGTGATTCGTGTATTCCTTTGAAAGGTACATCGCTGTCTGACGAGCGATAACAATTTCTTTTTTTCTGGTCTTAGCTTTTAAGTCATCCTGAGATACACTGAAATAATCGGAGACTACTTTTTGGATGTCATCAATTACAAGCTCAGAGTCAACCTTCTTTACGATATTTCTAACCGCCTTCTTGGCAAGTTCTAAATCCACGTCTACCCTCATCAGCGATATATGGGCAAAGAGAGAGACCAAAACCCCTTCCAAATCTCTGATATTGGTATCTACGGTATAAGCGATATACTCAAGAACTTCATCGGGTATCCTGATGCCTTCTTCCTCAATCTTTCGCTGTATGATAGCCATCCGAGTCTCAAAAGCCGGTTGCTGCAATTCCGCAGTCAACCCCCATTTAAACCTGGAAACAAGACGCTCCTGAAGACCCGCCAAATCTTTGGGAGCACAATCACTGGTCATCACAATTTGCTTACTTGCATGATGGAGGTCATTGAATATGTAAAAAAATATTTCCTGCACTTTCGGTTTATCTTTAAGAAATTGAACATCATCAAAAATCAAGACATCAACCTCTCTGTAATAAGAAATGAGGCTAAGAACGTTCTTATCCATGAGGGAATTAATAACATGATTAGTGAACTTTTCAGCGGTAACGTAAACAATCTTTTTAACATCGTTGATTCGAATGCGATTTCCTATTGCCTGCACAAGGTGTGTCTTGCCCAATCCAATCCCGCCGTAGATCATCAGTGGATTAAAAGAGGTAATTCCGGGCTTTTTAGCAACAGCAAGACCCGCATGTCTTCCTAAACGATTGCAGTCCCCTTCCACGAAATTATCAAAAGTATTAGTAGGGTTAAGGCTATTCTCACTGTTGAGGTCTTGAATAAAT